>JAYTNA010000203.1:0-4520 GCA_043748865.1 Saprospiraceae bacterium | reverse complement strand
CAATAAAATCTTTAGTAACGACACCCACTTCTGTTACGTGAAAACTTTCGGGAACAAAAGTTCCGTTGGGGAGAGCGAAATTAACGCCGTCGACAAATTCCAAATGCTTTTTAATTTCTGATAATTTCATTTTGATTTTAATTTTAAAGTAAATAATTTTTTTTAAAAATCTTTTCAGCAACAATTTTTTTTGTTCTCTGAAAATTTATTAAATAATTCATTCAAGGCGGATTGAAATTCATTCCAATTATTTTCGTCAATGCAATAACAAATTGAATTACCTTCAATACTACCTTTAATCAATCCCGCATTTTTTAATTCTTTTAAATGCTGCGAAACAGTGGGTTGCGAGAGCGGCAATTCATTCACGATTTCGTTACAAACACAGGAATTAACTTTCAGTAAATAATCTATAATAGAAATACGCGCAGGATGTGCAATAGCTTTTGTAAATGTTGCTAATTTATTTTGTCGATCGGTAAAATGATCTGTTTTAGTTGCGCCCATTTATTTTTTTTTTAATTAATTTAATATTGCAATATTACGATGAATATTTTTAATAAAAAAGAGAAAAGTAATTTATTTCTCTTTTTTATTAAAAAATCTAATTGTAATTTAAAAACTGACTGAACTATGCAAACGATTCAATCCTTTTTGAGCCGCGTTTGCGATCGCTTTCTTCAAGTAAAGTTTTACGCAAGCGGATAGAATTGGGCGTTACTTCCACTAATTCATCTTCTTGAATATACTCTAAGGCTTCTTCGAGCGTGAACTTACGCGGCGGAATCAAACGCATTTTTTCGTCCGTACCACTTGCTCGCATATTCGTCAGTTTTTTAGTCAAAGTAACATTTACTAACAAATCGCCCGGACGTGAATGTTCACCGATAACTTGTCCCATATAGATTTTACTGCCCGGTTCAACGAAGAAACTACCTCTGTCTTGTAAATTGTTGATAGAGTAGGGTATAGCTTCACCTAGTTCTTTTGAAATAATTGAACCATTTATACGACTCGGTATTTCGCCTTTCCATGATTGGAACTCGATAAAACGGTGCGTCATAATAATTTCACCTTGGCATAAAGTTAAAAGCAACGAACGCAAACCGATAATACCTCGAGAAGGAATTTCAAATTTTAATAACATACGATCACCTTTCGGATCCATCGAAACCATTTGACCTTTACGGCGGGTAACGACATCAATTACTTTTCCGGAATGCTCGTCGGGTACGTCAATATTTAATTCTTCTATCGGTTCGTGGCGTTTGCCGTCAATCATTTTTACAATAACTTGCGGTTGACCGATTTGCAATTCGTATCCTTCACGACGCATCGTTTCAATTAATACAGATAAGTGTAATACACCGCGACCGAAAACTTTAAATGAATCCGCAGAATCGGTTTCTTCAACACGTAACGCCAAGTTTTTTTCAAGTTCTTTGTTTAACCGATCTTTTACGTGACGGCTCGTAACAAATTTTCCTTCTTGACCGAAAAATGGCGAATCGTTAATTGTAAACAACATACTCATCGTCGGTTCGTCAATATTAATTGTTGGTAGCGGTTCCGGATTTTCCCAATCGGCAATTGTATCGCCGATATCAAAACCATCAACACCAACTACTGCACAAATATCGCCGGCGTTTACCGAATCCACTTTTACTTTTGCCAAACCGACAAAAACAAAAAGTTCTTTAATTTTCGATTTTTGGAAAGTACCATCACGTTTACACAAAGTCACATTCATACCCGGTTTCAAAACACCGCGACTGATACGACCAATTGCAATACGACCAATATAATTTGAATAATCCAAAGAAGTAATCAACATCTGCACCGTTCCGACAATATCTGCTTTCGGTGGCGGAATATGTAAAACGATTTCGTCAAGCAAATAAGAAATATCTGTTGTCGGTTTTGCCCAATCTGAACTCATCCAATTGTTTTTCGCAGAACCGAAAACGACCGGAAAATCTAATTGTTCTTCCGTTGCGTCAAGGGAGAACATTAAATCGAAAACTTGTTCGTGTGCAATATCCGGCGTACAGTTTTGTTTATCTACTTTATTCACCACCACAATTGGTTTCAAACCCAATTGAATGGCTTTTTGCAAAACGAAACGTGTTTGCGGCATCGGACCCTCAAAAGCATCCACTAAAAGTAAAACGCCGTCGCACATATTAAGTACGCGCTCTACTTCGCCGCCGAAATCACTGTGACCGGGTGTGTCAATAATATTGATTTTATAATCTTTATAAATAATGGAAACGTTTTTCGCTAAAATAGTGATGCCGCGTTCTTTTTCTAAGTCGTTACTGTCCATAATAAGTTCGCCGAAAGTTTCATGATCTTTAAAAACATGACCGGCAAGAATCATTTTGTCCACAAGCGTCGTTTTACCGTGGTCAACGTGCGCAATAATCGCAATATTTCTGATATTCATTAATAAAAATTTTCGTGTTGAATGGAGAAAAGAAAATTTTTCCTTTTCGCGGCGCAAAGTTAATAACTTTTTGTGTGAAAAACTCATTTTATAATATTGAGAATAGGTAAATTTTATTAATGATATTTTTTTGTGATTATTTGAAGAAGTATTTTATAATAACATTCTTCATTTTTAAAAAAAGATAATGTAGAAATTAAATTGCCTTAACATCAACTCCGATTAAGCTCAAATAAAATTATAACAGGGTGAAAAAAATTTAAAAAAAAACCTTTACGTATTATTTTTACCATACTTTTGTGTTAATTTTAACAACTCAATAACTAAATATTTCCGAACAGTTAACTTACCCGATTTTGTACTCGAAATTAAAAATAGCATTAGTAGCGAATTCTACTTGGAATATCTACAATTTTCGACTTAATATTATCGAAAAATTGTTGGTTGAAGGTTTCGATGTCATTGTTTTGGCACCGAATGATACTTATATTACTTATCTCAATCAATTTCCGCAAGTAAAACACATTGCTGTCAAAGAATTATCTCGTAAAGGATTGAACCCTATTCAAGATTTAAAGTTACTCTCCGAACTGCGCTCGATTTTTAAAAAAGAGCAACCTGATTTAATTTTAAATTACACCGTTAAGCCAAATATCTACGGCGGATTGGCGGCAACGCTGACACATTCAAGATATATCGGCGTTATTACCGGCTTGGGTTATACTTTTTTGCACAACGGATTAATTTATAAATTTACTAAAGTTTTATATCGGTTGGCATTTAAACACGCGTCTAAAGTTGTTTTTGAAAATATAGATGATCGTATTTTGTTTAATGATTTGGGTATCATATCGCCTGAGAAATCTATTTCCGTTAAAGGTTGCGGTATTAATACACAACATTTTAAATTAATTGTTCCGCCAAATACGCAGCGTTCTTATCGCGTTTTTAGTTTTGTCGGCAGATTTTTATATGATAAAGGCATCAAAGAATTTGTTGAGGCAGCGCAAATTGTGAAAAAAAAACATCCTAAAACGCAATTCTGGTTAATCGGTTCAATAGATAAAGAAAATCCGTCAGCGGTTGACGCATCGGAATTGCAATCTTGGATTGATAAAGGCATCGTCATTTATAAAGGTCAGGCAGAGGATGTACGTCCGTTTATTGCGGACAGTGATTGCATCGTTTGTCCGTCGTATAGAGAAGCAATTGCCCGCGTGATTCAAGAAGGTATGGCTATGGAAAAAGCCGTTATCACGACTGATGTTGCCGGTTGCAGAGAAGCAGTTGAAGAAGGTAAAAACGGTTATACCGTTAAAGCAAAAGATGTAAAAAATTTAGCGGACGCGATGTTTCGAATCGCTGAAATGCCTTACACGGACTTAATTAAATTCGGAAAATACGGTCGAAGAAAAGTGGAAAGAGAATTTAATGACCAACTTATTGCGCGACAGTTTTATCAAATTATCAACGAGGTTTTAGGTATCAGCAACGAATCGGAAGATATTCTTAATTTGAAAAATAAAAATACCGATTCGATTATACGCCGCAAATGAGATTGGAAACAAATGGTAGATTCAAAAATTTTAATGCTCGCGTACTATTATCCACCCGTAAATACAGTCAGTGTTTTAAGAAACTATCAAATTTCAAAAGAATTTTCCAAATATTTTTCTTGCGTTTATTTAATTTCTTCAACCAACAGAAAGCGATTAAATACCTCCAATTTACTTCTGCCGGAAATTGATATTTTCGACGCTTTTACGCTCGACTATAAAGCCATTCTATCTCTAAAAAAAAATAAAAATGTTAATCTGCCTCAAACAAGTAAAGAAAATAAGTTCGCTGCTTTATTTATAAAACTTTCGCGTTCCGTTCCTTTTACACTCATTATCGGAGAAGGCGGATTGTTTTATATCCTGCATAGTTTTTTTATCGCACAAAAATTAATTCGGCGACACGATATTAAATACGTTTACAGCTCTTTCGGTCCAATGTCCGATCATTTTACCGCATATCTATTGAAATTATTTTTTCCGACTTTGGTTTGGATAGCGGATTACAGAGATTTGCC
>JAYTNA010000202.1:0-8075 GCA_043748865.1 Saprospiraceae bacterium | reverse complement strand
GATGCAACTTACACCGTCGTCGAGGTTTTAAATCTCGACGACGGTGAAAACAAAAATAATAAATGATGTTGAAAGAAAATTTCCAACACGTATCATATCTCTGGGACGAAAAAAAAGTACAGGAACTTGCCGGTGATGAAGTCGCCTTATTCATCTACCGCTCCAATTTATTGGGAGCCGATTTGCGTTTGACAAATTTTGGCGGCGGTAATACATCCGTAAAAATAAAAGAAAACGACCCGCTCACCGGTAACGAAACAGATGTGATGTGGATTAAAGGTTCAGGTGGTGACATCGGTACACTAAAAAAATCCGGTTGTGCTGCTTTGTATGTAGATAGGTTACGCAGTCTTGAAAAAGTATATCGCGGATTGGTGCATGAAGATGAAATGGTGGAACTGTTCAATCATTGTATTTTCGATTTAAATTCAAAAGCACCTTCAATTGATACACCTTTACATGGATTTCTTCCCTTCAAACACATAGATCATTTACATCCGGACGCTGCGATTGCAATTGCGGCGGCGAAAGACGGAAAAAAAATTACGGAAGAATTATTTCAAGGACAAATCGGTTGGGTGGATTGGCAACGTCCGGGTTTTGATCTCGGTTTAAAACTTCGCGCTTGTTTAGAAGATGCCGCGAAAAAAAGTATTGCTCTGCGCGGTATCATGCTCGGCTCGCACGGTTTATTTACTTGGGGTGATACGTCTTACGAAAGTTATGTGAATACACTTGAAGTTGTAGAAAAATGTTCTGAATATATTAATGGAGAATTAGATGGTGTAATAGAAAAACTATTATTATTGTCGGGAAAAACAGATACAATTCTTTTTAGAAATTCTCAAAACAAATCAAAATTAATTTTTGGTGGACCCAAAATACAAAGTTTGCCAAAAGAAGAACGTTTAAAAAAAGCGGCAAAATTAGCACCGGTGCTGCGCGGGTTTTCATCAAGTCATACAAAGATGATTGGACATTTTACCGATGATGAGCGCATTCTGCAATTTATAAATTCTCACGATTTAGAAAAACTCGCACCGCTCGGTACATCTTGTCCGGATCATTTTTTGAGAACAAAAATAAGTCCGTTGGTTTTAAATTTAAAATCGCACGATGATATTAGCGATACGGCAACATTAAAAGAAAAATTAACGCCGCAATACGAAGCGTACCGAAAAATGTACGCCAATTATTACAACACTTGCAAACACGCGAACAGTCCTGCAATGCGCGATGCCAATCCTGTTGTTGTTTTGTATCCGGGTGTCGGTATGTTTACGTTTGCGAAAGATAAACAAACGGCGCGAGTTGCCGCCGAATTCTATACAAACGCCATCAATGTCATGCGCGGTGCGGAAGCAATTTCGGAATATACTTCGCTCCCGCGACAAGAAGCATTTGATATTGAGTATTGGCTATTAGAAGAAGCGAAATTGCAACGGATGCCGAAACCAAAACCACTTTCCGGTCGCGTGGCGTTAGTAACAGGCAGTGCCGGCGGTATCGGCAAAGCGATTTCGAAAAAATTAGCGCAAGAAGGCGCGTGTATTGTATTGAATGATGTTAATGCTGAAAGATTAGAAGCGGCAAAAGAAGAGTTTATAAAACTTTTCGGCAGCGATGTTATCGCTACTACTTTGCTTGATGTTACCAATCCGGAGTCTATTGAACACGCTTTAGAATCGGCGAGTTTATCTTTTGGCGGCGTGGATATAATTGTCAATAACGCCGGTATCAGTCTTTCAAAACCAATTAATGATCATACTGTTGCCGATTGGGATAAAATTTATGATATTCTCGTGAAAGGACAATTTCTCGTCAGTCGTGAAAGTGTTGAAGTAATGCGCAAACAAGGTTTCGGTGGTGATATTGTCAACATTGTTTCTAAAAATGCGGTGGTTGCCGGACCAAATAATTTAGCGTATGGTTCAGCAAAAGCAGCACAAGCGCATGCTTCCCGTTTAATGGCATCAGAATTAGGTGCCGATAAAATTCGCGTGAATATGATAAATCCGGATGCCGTTATCGCAGATTCAAATATTTGGGCAGGCGGTTGGGCTGAAGGTCGCGCAAAGGCTTACGGTGTGACGGTTCCGGAATTGCCGGCATATTATGCCAAGCGCACTTTGCTTAACGAAATAATTTTACCGGAAGATATTGCCAATGCTGTTTTCGCTTTAGTCGGTGGTTTGTTGAATAAATCAACCGGCAATGCGATTAATGTAGATGGTGGCGTGGCAATGGGATTTTATCGATAGAATAAATAATTAATAATTGCCCTCATCAAGGTTCAAAGCCTCGACGGGGTTTGATAAACTACGAACATTTCATGATAATAAATAAATCTGAAATAGCAGCGCACAATGAAGCACATCTCGCTCCACATAAAAAGCGGTTACAATTTGTAACGTCAGAAATTGAAGGAGAACGCGCAATTCTTCAAAAACTGATTGATTTTCAAATTGCGATTCCGTCGTGGGCATTGGGAACGGGCGGAACACGCTTCGGACGTTTTCCGGGCGGTGGCGAGCCACGTTCTCTGGAAGAAAAAATTGAAGATGTCGGTTTGATACATTCACTCAATCAATCGAGCGGAGCGATTTCATTGCACATTCCTTGGGACATACCTGAAAATCCGGCGGCGATACGCGCATTGGCAGCGCAACACGGATTGTTATTCGATGCCGTGAACTCAAATACTTTTCAAGATCAACCGAATCAAGCATTGAGTTATAAATTCGGTTCGTTGCAACACACCGATAAAGCAGTTCGACAACAAGCGATTGATCATAATATTGAAGTGATTTGGCATGGTATCGAATTGGGTTCAAAATCTTTGACGGTTTGGTTATCGGACGGCTCTAATTTTCCGGGTCAACTTAATTTCAGAAAAGCGTTTGAGCGCACGCTTTCCGGTTTAAAAGAAATTTACGCGGCATTGCCAAACGATTGGAAAATGTTTATTGAATACAAATGCGCCGAACCAAATTTTTATTCAACAACTGTCGGCGATTGGGGACAATCATTACTTTTTGCAAATAAACTTGGCGACAAAGCCTATACACTTGTTGATCTCGGTCATCATTTACCCAATGCGAATATCGAACAAATTGTCGCGTTGTTGTTAATGGAAAAAAAATTAGCTGGTTTTCATTTCAATGATTCTAAATACGGCGACGATGATTTAACCGTCGGCAGTATCAATCCGTATCAATTGTTTTTGATTTTCAATGAATTGGTGGAAGGTATGGATAATCATAGTATGGATCACGCACGCGATTTAGCTTGGATGATTGATGCGTCGCACAACGTCAAAGACCCGCTCGAAGATTTGTTGCAATCAGTTGAAGCGATTATGCAATCTTACGCAAAATCTCTTTTAGTAGATAGAAAAGCATTGAATAAAGCGCAAGAAGTAAACGATGTCGCATTGTGTCAAGAAATTTTGCAGACGGCGTATTTAACTGATGTACGCGCATTGGTTGCAGAAGCAAGATTAAAATCCGGCGGCGCTATTGCACCGATTGAGTTATTCAGAAGCTTAAAAGTCAGAGACCAATTGATAAAAGAACGCGGATTAAAAACTTTTGCAACAGGACTTTAGTAATGGTTAATGGTTAGTTGTTAATGGTTAATTCATAATGAGCGCGAAATACGAATGGCAATAGAAATTCGTAATTCGTAATTTGTAATTAATGAAACCTGTTATTGCTATTTTCGATATTGGAAAAACCAACAAGAAATTGTTCCTCTTCGATGAGCAATTTCAAATCGTTTATGAAGTAACGGAACAGTTTAATGAGATACTCGATGAAGATGGTGAAGCTTGTGAAGATATTGTAAAATTAAGTACGTGGATACAAATTACTTTAGCATCAACTTTGCTTCGATTAGATTTTAATATTAAAGCCGTGAACTTTACTTCTTACGGTGCAAGTTTTGTATTGTTGGATGAAAACTTAGATGTTTGTGCGCCATTATACAATTATTTAAAACCTTTTCCCGAAAATTTAAAATCTGCATTTTTGAAGCAATATGGCGGAGAAAGTAAAATTGCAGTTGAAACAGCTTCTCGTTTTTTGGGTAATCTTAATTCCGGTTTGCAACTGTATGCTTTAAAAAAACAAAAGCCGAATATTTATAAGAAGATAAAATACGCTTTACACTTACCGCAATATCTATCGTTCTTAATTACTAAAAACTTAGTGTCCGATATGACAAGTATTGGTTGTCATACTGCGCTTTGGGATTTTACAAAAACAGATTATCACCATTGGGTGTTTTCAGAAAAAATTGATGCGCTTTTAGCACCTATAGTAGTTTCTGATACGGCATTTGAAATCAAAATTAATGAGAAAAAAATATTAATCGGAGTAGGTTTACACGACAGTTCTGCATCGCTTATTCCTTATCTTTTAACGTTTAAGGAACCATTTATTTTAATTTCAACAGGTACTTGGTGTGTATCCATGAATCCTTTCAACAGTACACCTCTAACCGATGAGGAATTAAATTCTGATTGCTCCTGTTATCTGAGTTATTTTGCAAGACCCGTAAAAGCATCAAAAATTTTTGCCGGTAATGAACATGAAACTCAAGTACTACGCATTTCAAATTATTTTAAATGCCATAATGATTTTTATAAAAAATTAGTTTTTGAAAAAACTAATTTTGACATTAACCGGCATGAAATTACAAAATCCGAATTTAATAGTTTAAAGTCAAATTTCGGTGAAAGAAGTCTTACCGGTTTTAAAAACGAAATACACGCCTATCATCAATTAATGATGGATTTGGTAGAGTGGCAATATTATTCAACGAATTTAATTATAAAAAATACGCCCATTGAAAGTATTTATATTGACGGCGGGTTTTCTAAAAATAGTATTTACATGCACACTTTGGCAAAAAAATTTAAAGGTGTAAACGTTTATGCGGCAACTGTAGCACAATCAACAGCTTTGGGTGCAGCTTTATTTTTTTATCAAATGGTTGGTTGGAAAAATAGTCAACTCATCGAAACTAAATTGATTGAGTAATTTTTGGTTAAATCTAAAATCTAAAATATGTCAACGTACAATTCTCAATATCCCGGAATAGACGATTTGCGCAACAAAGCGCAAAAACGTATTCCGAAATTTGTTTTCGATTATTTAGATGGTGGATGCAATGAAGACGTGAATCTTATTAAAAATACATTGGACATCAGAAACATCGAACTTAAACCTTTTTATTTGAACAAACACGTTGATGCTTCTTTGAAAACGGAATTGTACGGTCATATTTACGATGCACCGTTCGGAATCGCGCCGGTTGGATTGCAAGGATTAATTTGGCCCAATTCGCCGGAAATTTTGGCAAAAGCTGCTGTGCAACACAACGTGCCTTTTATTTTAAGCACAGTGACAACATCAAGTGTTGAACGCATCGGAGAAATTACAGAAGGAAAATTTTGGTATCAACTCTATCATCCGGCAGATAATAATTTGCGCGATGATATTTTGGATAGGGTAGAGGCAGCCGGTTGTAAAACTTTGGTGTTGTTATGCGATGTGCCGACATTCGGTTTCAGACCACGTGATATTCGTAATGGATTGGCGATGCCGCCCAAAATGAGTTTAACTAATATTGTGCAAATAATGAGCAAACCGAATTGGGCAATCAATACACTCATTCACGGTCAACCAAATTTTGCAACGATGAAAAAATATATGCCTGAAGGGTTGAACATGAAACAACTCGGTGCATACATGAACGAAACTTTTTCGGGCAGACTCAATGAAGAAAAAATTGCGCCGATACGCGATCGTTGGAAAGGTAAAATAGTTTTGAAAGGCGTTGCTTCTGTTGAAGACACGGAAACGGCAATTCGTTTAGGATTAGACGGTATCATCGTATCGAATCACGGTGGCAGACAGCTCGATGCCGGGCAATCGGCGATACAATCGCTTTTGCCGGTGGCAGAAAAATATAAAGGTAAAATAAAAATTATGATGGACAGTGGTATCCGATCCGGTCCGGATATTGCTCGCGCACTCGCAAGCGGCGCAGAATTTACTTTTCTCGGACGCACTTTTATGTACGGGGTTGCAGCTTTGGGTAAAGAGGGCGGCAATCATACAATCAGTATTTTAAAAACACAACTCAAACAAGTGATGGATCAAATTTGCTGCGATACACCGGAAAATTTAAAAAAACACCTGATTAATTGACAGTTTACAGTTTACAATGATTTAAACACTGCCAATTGCCAAATGTCAATTAATAAATATTTCATTCAAATTTATTTTCAGATCAGGAAAAATGGCACATACAAGTACTTCGTCGCTCACATAAATAATAGGCGCGTCATAAATACCTGTCTCATTCAAAATAAATTGAAAAACTTGTTCGTGATCGAAATTGACAATCCAATATTCTTTAACGGCATTTTCTTCATACAATCGTTTTTTTGTACGCATCTCTTTTGTCGAATTGCCGAGCGAAAGAATTTCAACCATTAAATCGGGCGCACCTTTACAACCTTTGTCATCTAATTTTTCTAAATCACAGACTACACAAATGTCCGGTTGAACAACCGTATTAAAATTTTGATTTTTTTTATTGGGTTTTTGCCTGTCAAATAATCGTACATCAAAAGGAGCAACGTAAAATCTACAATGGTGTTTTTTTAGAAAAATATAAAACAAGCCGCTCAAATTGCGTGACACATCTTGGTGCATCCGATTAGGCGCAGCCATCGGGAAAATTTTTCCTTTAATCAATTCCACTCTCTGGTCAAATTGCCAACTGATATAATCTAAATAAGAATATACACCATTGGCATTCAATTGAGAAAGACTTGTAATTTTTTCCATTAATATTTTTTTGAAAACTATTTTATTGCAAAAATAAAATAAAAAAATTGAAAAGCACAAAATTTGTAGTTGGTTATCCATTCAACGTAAATTTTATTTTCTGAAAAATATTCATTTAATTAAACTAAAATTTTAAAACAAAAATCTATCTTTGAAATTCATTTAAAAAAACTTCTCATCAACCACCTGTGTAAAATGAAAAAAGAAATATCGCGCCGAGATTTTATCGGCAAAACGGCTTTAGCAAGTTTCGGATTAATGTTCAACGGCAATCTTCTTTTGTCGCAAAATTTTTCAGACAAACCTAATTCAAAATTCGGCGGCGTACAAATCGGCGTTGTGAGTTATTCTTTCAGAAGTATGCCCCATGATATAGATCAACTCATAAAATTTTGTACAGATGCTAATGTCAGTGCCGTCGAAATGATGGAAGAACCGGCGGAAACATTTGCCGGCAAACCTAAATCATCTTTCAAACAAGGACCACCACCAAAAGACGGATTCACCGATGCACAAAAAGCTGAACGTGCAAATTACGGCAAAAAAGTAGCGGAGTGGCGTGCAACCGTTTCAATGGATAAATTCAAAGAAATTGGCAAAAAATTTAAAGCGGCAGGCATTACTATTTATGCTTACAAACCCAATGTTTTTGAACCAAGAAACTCCGATGCAGAAATTATTTACGGTATGAAAGCCGCGAAAGCAATGGGTGCAACTTCAGTTACGGTTGAAATGCGGGATGCCGCTCAAACTAAAAGACTCGGTGATTTAGGTGCAAAACATAAAATGTATATCGGGTACCACGCGCATACACAAGCAACCGATACGCTTTGGGATACAGCATTGAGTCAATCGCCGTACAATTCAATGAATTTGGATTGCGGACATTATATTGCAGTCGGCGGGAAAAATACAAAAGCATCTTTGTTGGCTTTAATTGAAGCTAAACATGATCGCATTACAAGCATACACTTGAAAGACCGAACTACACCCGACACCGGACAAAAAAATTTAGCTTGGGGCTCAGGTGATACGCCGATTAAAGAAGTGTTATTGTTGATGAAAGAAAAAAAATATAAATTTCCCGCTTCGGTTGAAATGGAATACGAAATTCCTGCCGGATCTGATGCCGTGAAAGAAGTAGGAAAATGTATCGCATTTGCAAAAAATATTCTGAGTTGAAATAGAGCTAAATGAATTAATTATTCGGTAAAA
>JAYTNA010000201.1:0-2884 GCA_043748865.1 Saprospiraceae bacterium | reverse complement strand
GAATTGCTTTCAAAATGTATCTTTGACATGTCGCTGTCAATAAACAAAGAGTGGAAAGGTCATATTATTACGGTGTGAATTGCTTTCAAAATGTATCTTTGACATGTCGCTTTCAATAGACCTCTTTATAATTAATTGATTATGAATTATTTAGGTCTATTTTTTCAAACAAAAAAAAGGTTGTTAGGTGTATTATTTTACACTTAAACAGCCTTTTTTTATTTCCGGTCATACTCTCTCTACTTAATATGTTTATCAGAACAGTTCCAATTGGCGCGGTGAACCAATGGGCGGAGGTGCGATTTTTTTACCATAATAAATCGCGATATCACCAAATTGTTTGTCGGTGATAGTCATTATAGCTATTGTGCCTTTGTCGGGTAAAAATGATTTAATACGCCTGATATATACTTCAGCATTTTCTCTGCTCGCCGAGTGGCGTGCATAAATGGACAACTGAAACATTTGAAAACCTTCTTTCATCAAGTTTTTTCTAAACTTGGCTTGATCTGCCCTTTCTTGTTTGGTCAAGGTCGGTAAATCAAAAAATACAAATACCCACATGATTCGATAAGCGTTAAGCGCATTTTCCATAATCAATGCGATTGAGTGTTAAATTAATGAAGGATAAATTAATTTACGGGTCTCACCAGCATAACATTTTGCTAATGAAGCGGTAGTGGTTTGAAGTCCGACCATTAATGGGCTTGTTTTATTATCGAAAGCAATATCCATCACACCGATACCCAAAAGCATTTGCTTGTGCTCTTTACCGATTTCTTCAAAAGGCATCTCCAAAGCAAGCATATCTAAAACCAATTTATCCACGAAAGGACGGTACGGCTCCATAATATCGTCGGCAAGACAATAGGCGTTGTATTTGTTGTGGTGATGAATGCCCATAGTCGGCAACATACCCGAAGCAACTAATCCACGCGCTACAATGCCTCGCAATATGGCGTAACCATAGTTGAGTAAATTGTTGGGTGGCGCGCCGAAACGCTCGCGATAAAAAAATTCTATTCTGAAATTGAATAAACGTTGCCAATAGTAAGCTGCCGCACGTGCTTCGTGGTTTTCACTGTCGCCGGTTTTTACATCTCTGCTCCAAAGCAGCATAGGTTTGGTATCGTGTCCGGCATATTTAAGCAAACCCGCTTGATTTTTTATTTTAGCCACAATAGTTTGTTGCCAAAGTTGTTTTTTTAAAGGTTCCGTCGCTTCAATTTGATGCTTAAATCTTTCGGACTGCATAGAGTGACCTTCTAAAGGCAACATCATACCGGTAGGCAAATGTTTATCGTCGCAAGTAATAATGGATGTATTGTTTTCGAGCAGACGTGAAATGACAGTATGCGTCAGTGTTATTTGAGGATTATCCAAAACGATAACACCGATGTCTTCGATGGGTGCCGAATGGATTTGTTTCGTTTCGGGTAGTTCGATGACTAATTGATTGTCTTTGATTTTAAGATAAGTAGGGTTACCGAAATAAAGAATGCGTTTTATCATCGGTTGTATTGTGTATAATGACTAAATTATAGTTTCAATATTGGGCTTACGTAACAGGAAAACAAATGTTGCGTTTTAAAAAAAGAAAGGATGCCGATATGGACATCCTTTTTAAAAAGTTTTTAATCACGATAATAAAAAACAAATGAACAAAAAAAATTAAATAATACGCTCTATTTTTCCTAAATTATTCAAACGCACCTTTATCGGTTTTTCTTTGTCTAAAGCACCAATACTTTTAAACCTCCAAAATTTCAAGAGTTTTTTACTTGTTTCGTCATCTTTGAGTTGAGTTTCAAGATGATGTCTGAACTTTAAATCTATAGTTACGGAGGATTCTGCCGACGAAGTCTGAACTCGATATAAATACTTACTCACCAAAGCCGCATTTTTATTTTCAAAAACATCTACCGTCGGGTCAATACCGATGAGAAACATATCGTTGATGGCGTAAGTTTGAATTAAGTTGCCGTAATCCGGATGTTCCGTTTGTATAACGGATTGCTTTTGTCTTGCGCGTTCAACGGCTTCCCAAAACGAAACGGCGATTGCTTTTTTAGTTCCGTCTTCTTTTTGGTAAATAGCTAAATGATGATTGCTGCCCATTTGTACAAAATCAATTTCTTTATTTGTACCGGCTTGCGTATGCAGCGGCACTAAATCGGATAAACCTGCTTTAGCTCTTACCGTAAGAATCGGTTGCATTTGTGCGTCATCAAAATAAAGCGGCTCTTTAAATGCTTTTTTTGGGTCATCGTCGTTCGCTTCAAGTCTTTGTTTTATTTTTTCTCTGATATGAGCATCAATAACGTCTTCCAAATCTTTCAATTTAAACCCGCCGATAGGATATTTTTTAACGAACTCTTCTCGCCAAATCGCCACTTTCAATAAAGGTCTTTGCTTTTTTTCATCCAATAAAATTGGATTTTTGTCGTAAGATTTAAAAGCTACCGCAGGATCGCCGTTGTAAGCATCCAAACGCACTTGAACTAAATCTTTTACATAATCATTAGCGATCAAATTCACG
This sequence comes from Saprospiraceae bacterium, assembly GCA_043748865.1. Lineage (GTDB taxonomy): Bacteria > Bacteroidota > Bacteroidia > Chitinophagales > Saprospiraceae > JAAFJT01. The sequence continues at coordinate 345 of JAYTNA010000201.1, read as the reverse complement.
TTTTCTTTTTTGAATCGAACATTAATCGGAATCACATCGTATCGTTTTATTTTACCGTAAACACTTTCTTTATGTAGTTGCCCGCGCGGTACTTCAGTTATTTGTGTGTGAATAATTTCTTTGCCTTTCTTTATTTCATTTTTTCCTTTAGTTAAAACTTTTCGTTTTTGACGATGCGATATTAAAATACCGGAAATTATTTCTTTGACGCGCTCCGTTAAATGAGGCATCGGTTTCATTTTCTCAATTTTATCGCGACTGAGTTCTTTAGCTTCTATATAAGTTGCGGCTTTGTCTTCTCCGGTTGTTCGAGCGTGTAAAGAATTGAGCGATTGAATAATTCCT
>JAYTNA010000200.1:0-1201 GCA_043748865.1 Saprospiraceae bacterium | reverse complement strand
GTTGATGAGCGATTGCTCATAAAGAACACCGGTGGTCAATTGCCATTTATCGTAAATTAAACGATAATTAAATCCGCCGCGACGGTGCGTAAATTTATTATCAAAAATATTACTCAAACTCGAATCTAATTTAGTTTCATGATTGAAAGTGCGATATACTGTACGATTAGCTTGATTGTCGGTGAGTTGATACGTCAATAAGGCTTCTAAAACCGTGTGTTCACTCAAAGGTTGCGTGTAAGATAAATTGCCGGAATAATTATTTCTTTGATTGTCTCGATTATCAGTTTGCACCGTAGTATCAACGCCGGTATGTGTGCCGGCAGTTCTGCCGAACAATTGTCGCGTGCTGTTAGTAACTGCATCAGTAATAGAATTATTCGGAGAAAAATTCAGGCTGATAGAAATTGTTTGTCCTTTTTGCGCGAAACGGTGCCGAAACAAAAGTGTATTCGAGTTCGTGTAACCATGTCCGTTTGTTTTACCGTTGCGTCCGACGAAATTTTGTAATGAATCTAAAGCATCGAAAGTGCCGGTATTGCTCGCCGATGTGTTATTATTTGAAGTGTAAGAAAATTGCGACGTAAATCTTAAAGAATTAAACGAATCGATTTTGTGATCAATCGTGAGTTGTGCGCGATTGTTATCGTTTATCCCATCGCTTAAACTTTTTGCATGTGTCGAATAATTACCGATGGGCGAAAAGTTTTGTCTGTCGGTTGTTTTGTCTGTCGTTCTATCGAAGTGATTATAAAAATAATTGCCGTTGATTTCTGTTTTCGGTGATGCTGTGTTGTTGTAATTCACGCCGCCCGCAATCGTTGTCGTAAAACCCGGTGTTGCACCGGTTGAAGGCGTGCCTCCACCGCCTCCACGATTTCCACCGCCACTACCACCTGAACCCGTATAAGTGCTGTAATCTTCGGGCGAAAAACTTTGTTTGTTTACGTCATTCGCCATACCGAGAAGCGCGAGTTGCTCGGTATTTGAAAATTTATTCAATCCGCCTTTAGCATCGTAGCGATCTTGCGTGCCGTAACCACCGGTGATATTTCCGAAAGTACCTTTCGTATATTTATCTTTTATTTTGAAATTTATCGTTTTGTCGCGTACACCGTCGTCCATGCCCGTAAATTTTGCTTGATCACTTTTTTCATCAAAAATTTGAACAGACTCAATCGCATCTGCCGGTAAATTTTGC
>JAYTNA010000199.1:0-1919 GCA_043748865.1 Saprospiraceae bacterium | reverse complement strand
CTGATGTCTTCGTGTTGCCATTTCACACCCCATTGAAAAAAATTAGTAGCTGTCACACCGGATTTATTGGTGTTCAACTGTAATTCATAACCTCCTTTGTGTTCTATGTTCGTCACAGAAGACCACAAGCGATTGCGCACGTAATTTTGTTGCGTACCTTCGCCGAGTACATTAACAATACTACCCGCATTATCTTTATTTGGATTTGTTTCAAGTTCGCCGATAACGTAACTGCCCAAAATATCTATGCCTTCTTTTTCTTGCGTTTGATAACGCGACGCATTGAACTTTAAAAAGAAAGAATTTTTTTTGCGCTCAGGTAAATAGGTGAGCGATACGCCGACCATACCGTTTTCAAATTTATCTTTCTCTTGACCCGAAAATGTAACCGTCTCTCCCAAAGTAAAAGTGATGAGACCAAATGCCGTTGCTCTACTCTGCGGAATAAAATTGTACTGACTGTAATTGTAATTGGCGAGCAAACCGATTTGCCAAGCTCGCGACAAATCATAAGTCAAATAAGTTTGAATATCGGCAAAACTCGGTGCGTATTGACCGACAACATCTAAGCCACCGAGTAAATTTTTTGTCGTTTTGTATCGCGCACCGACTAAGTAACGAAAGCGACGATAGTCGGAAGTATCTTTTAATTTCAAACTACCTTCAACGTGCGCCGAACCGCCCAACAAACTTCCGGCTATAGAACCGCGCAAAGAATCGGGGCGTTTATATTTTATATCCAACACCGACGACATTTTATCGCCGTAACGTGCTTCAAATCCACCGGAAGAAAAACTTAGGTCGCGCATTAAATCCGGATTCGCAAACGTCAAACCTTCTTGTTGTCCGGCGCGAATGAGTTGAGGGCGATAAATTTCAAAATCGTTGACGTACACCAAATTCTCATCATAATTGCCACCGCGCACTTGATATTGCGACGTGAGTTCACCCCCCGAACCACTGTTTGTACCGAGTGCAATGGAAGGCAAAAGCGATTCAATATTGCCGGTTGTTGTCGGTAGCAAACGAAAATCTTTAACATTTTCGCGTATCATACCGTTGTCTTTCAGTCTGTTGTCTTTTATCACAACTTCTGCTTGCGAGGTATTCGACACTAATTGCACATCAATGCGGCGTTGCGCACCGGCAGCAAGCGCGCCCAAACTTTTTTCCGCTTCTTTATAACCGACGCGACTAATTTTGAGCGTGACGGGCTTATTTGCCGGTACGACTATCGAGTATTCACCGGCAGCATTGGTTTCAACGAGTTTATTGATTTCTTTAACGGACACTGCCGCAAACGGAATCGGTGCGTTGTCCAATTCGGTGACAGCACCGAAAATAGTAGCGGTTTGTTGCGCGTGAATTTTACCGGAGAGAAAAATAAAAAATAAAAAGTAAAAAGCGGATGTATAATTTTTTTTCATTGAAGAGCAACTCGAATTTATTATATTTATGGAATTGAACGAAATTTTCAAAAAAGAATTTTATATATTTGTCTGAATCAGGATTCTATGTATTTGTCTGAATCAGGATTTACAGGATTTTAGGATTATTAGGATTTATGAAATTTGATGGCAAAATTAGTTATCTTTTTAATAATCCTACTAATCCTAAAATCCTGTAAATCCTGATTCAGACAAATAATTCATTAACGAATCTGCTTTTGTATCAACGCCAAACCCACGCTTTCAACTCCCGACAAAGTATCTTGTCTCGTAAATTGCGACAAAGTAATCGTATATTTTCCGAGTGCGCTAAAAAAGGCATCTGATTTAATATTTGTTTTAAAAATGGTTTTACTGCCGGAAATTTTCCCATCCCATTTGCCGGTATTATCGGCTAAATCTAAATTTAAAGTTTGCAATACCCGCGCGTCGTTTGGAAACACAGTCGAGATTGTTATGTATAAATTTTGG
>JAYTNA010000198.1:0-12710 GCA_043748865.1 Saprospiraceae bacterium | reverse complement strand
GATGATATGCATTACGGTATCCTAAAAGCATACATTCATTTAAGAAATAAGCATAAATCGCTCATTAAAACAGAGCATACATTTTAAATCAGTACCCCTTTTTTATTTAAAGTTAAAAAAAATCAGGAAAAAATTTTGACTTATATAGATACTTGCATACTTTTATCGCGTCAAGAATATTGAAACCAATATTTACTATCTATTTTAAAATTTATACAATTTCAGAGTATGAAAAAAACCTTACTAAGAAGTGCAACTTTAGCAGTCTTACTTTTCGTTTCAATTGCTGTATTTGCACAGACGACGACACCGACAGATCCGAAACCTGCACCACCGGTTCCTGTAACAATTTCATTGAGCGGATATGTGAAAACAGATTATATGCTCGACTCACGTGCTACGACAAATTTACGTGAGAACCACATTTTGATTCTTCCCGCCGCCGTTGATCCGGATGCTTCCGGAAAAGATAAAAATGATATACCGCAGTACAACTCACTTTCAATTCAATCACGGGTTAGGATGACAGCAACAGGACCTGAATTTTTTAAAATGAAAGCTTCAGGTGTCATCGAAGCGGAATTTTTCGGTAACTCGGCGGCTGATGAAAATGGTTTGCGCTTACGTCATGCTTATGTTCAACTGACAGGTGCGAATACCCAAATTACGATGGGACAAACCTGGCATCCGTTTTTTGTTCCGGAATGTTTTCCTGAAGTATTGAGCTTCAATACAGGCTCTCCTTTTTCAACTTTTACGCGCAATCCGCAATTCCGTATCAGCAGTCTGGGTAAAACAAAAGTCTTCGCAGCAATATTAACAGAACGCGATTTTGAAACACCCGGACCGACAGCACAAGCACAATTAAATGCAGATGTAGGTTATGTGAAAAATGCTTTAATTCCGATTGTTGATCTCGGTATTCAACACCAAAGCGGTAATTTAACAATTGGAGCTACTGTAGATTTGAAAACGGTTCGCCCGCGTACAGCAGTTGTATTTGCTAAACCTACTTTGAACGTTGCCGTGAGTGATGCTATTACAACAGCTTCTTTCAATGCTTATGCTAAAATTAAGTCCGGTAATACAACTTTTAAAATAAGTGGTATCTATGGTTCTAATATGGCAGATATGTTGATGGCAGGAGGTTATGCGGAATCTGTTGTTGATTCAGTTTCGGGAAAATATACTTATACACCTATGAGTGCAGTGTCTGTATGGACAGAATTAATGGGCAAAAATGGTGCATTTGAATGGGGCTTGTTCGGCGGTTATTTAAAAAACTTAGGGTTATCCGATCCGCTTGCAACGAATGCCGGTGCCGGTGTTTATCAATTCGCTTCTTTAGCCAATGTTATGAACGTAACGAGAGCATCAGGTCGTGTGGGTTGGCGTTCTGGTCGTGTATTCATCGGTACCGAATTAGAATACACAACAGCGCAACGCGGGTCTGCATTAAAAGGTGGCGAAAAAGAACTTACTGCATTAACACCATTAGTCGGTACAACTGTTTCGAGAGATGTATCGAGTGTCGTACGTTTAATGGTAACAGCTCAATATAATTTTTAGTTATTTAGTTGGTTAGTTAGTTAGTTGGTTATTAACTAACTAACTAACCAACTAAATAACTAACCAACCAACTTTTTTTTCTAACCAATCAAATAATTTTGAATTAATGTCAACAACTCAAACAAACTCAAGTTTGGCTTCCGTCATTGCGTCCTCTTCGGTAGGGACTTTGATCGAGTGGTACGACTTTTACATTTTCGGTTTCTTAGCCACTGAAATCGGAGCGCATTTTTTTCCGGCTGCTAATCAAACAGCTTCTTTACTTTCTACTTTTGCAGCATTTGCAGCGGGTTTCATTGTCCGGCCTTTTGGCGCATTGTTTTTTGGTCGTCTCGGTGATATCATCGGTCGTAAATACACATTTCTTGTCACCCTCGTCATGATGGGGTCAACTACTTTCTTAATTGGTTTGATTCCGGGCTATGCTACTATCGGTTTCTTGGCACCTGTTTTAGTCGTATTGATGCGTTTGCTTCAAGGTTTGGCACTCGGAGGCGAATATGGCGGTGCTGCAACTTACGTTTCGGAACATACGACTAAAGAACATCGCGGGTTTTGGACTTCTTGGGTACAAACAACAGCTACTTTGGGTTTGCTCATAGCTTTGATGGTGATTTTGTTAACCAGACAAAGTATGACAAAAGAAGCGTTTGGTGCCGAATGGGGGGGCTGGCGTATTCCGTTTTTATTATCAATTTTGTTAGTTGCCGTTTCTATTGTTATTCGTTTACGTATGAAAGAATCGCCTTTATTTGCGAAATTGAAAGACGAAGGAAAAACTGCTTCTAATCCGCTTAAAGAATCATTCGGTAACAGAGAAAATTTCAGAATGGTTTTATTGGCTTTATTCGGTGCTACCATGGGTCAAGGTGTAGTTTGGTACACGGGCCAATTTTATGCGCACGCTTTTTTAAAAAACACTTGTAAACTCGATGTGACTCAAGCAGATACTTGGGTGAGTATTGCTTTAATTTTAGGAACCGGATTGTTTGTTTTTTTCGGATGGCTTTCAGATAAAATCGGTAGAAAAATTATTATTCTCGGCGGTATGGCTTTGGCTCTTTTATTTACTAAGTCTTTGTTTACACAACTTTATACAGTTGCTGCTCCTAAATCGAAAGCAGGTCAAGAAAACTTAGCATTGCGTACAGGCTCTGCAAAAATGACTTTACCTGTTGGCAAAACAGATTCGGTAATGGTATCTGATACAACTAAATTTTATTCTGACGGATCAAAATACACTAAAAAAGTTGAAATGATTATGTTTGCCGATGCTTCTAAAAAACCGGTAGGTTATGCACCGAAAACGACTGAAGTAATGACTTTATCAGAATCGAATAAATGGGGAATTATCGGACCACTTTTGTGTTTATTGTTTTTCGTCACAATGGTTTATGGTCCAATGGCAGCGTTTTTAGTCGAATTATTCCCGACGCGCATTCGTTACTCGTCTATGTCTTTGCCTTATCACATCGGTAACGGTGTATTCGGCGGATTGGTTCCGTTTATTGCGACACTTATTAGTTCATACAATCCGTCTAATCCTTATGCAGGTTTAATATATCCGATTGGCGTAACTGCTTTGTGTCTCATCATCGGTGCGTTCTTATTGCCGAAAAATCCGGCGCACGCTTAAATAATTGACGATTGACAATTGTCAACTACTTTTTCATCTTTAAAAAACTAAAAAAAATGTTAGATATTTTTGATAATCAAATGTTTATCTACGCCTTGGTAGGCGTTAGTTTAATCGTTGCGCTTATTACTTTACCGGCGAATATCGGTAATTTAGTAAAAAAAGCATTCGGCGGCTTGTGGATAGTGACAGCTATTTTTGGCTTTTACACGCTTTATACAGAGTTGATGAAGAAAATGACTACACCGGCTGCGACGATGCAATGGTCTATCATACTTGTAGTTTTCTCAATCGTATTAGTTGGTTTTGCTATCTTCGGCTATTACGGCTTAACAGGCGCGTATGATAATTCTGATCAAGACTAAAATTTAATTGTTAGTTATTAGTTGTTAATTGTTAATTCTAAAACTAACACTAACAATTAATAATTAACAACTTATAAAATTTTCTTTGTTTTTTTGAACTAAGTTTTCCTTTTGATAAAAAGTCAATCGCCAAATTTTGGTGGATTGACTTTTTTTATTTTTCTACACGCATCACTGCAAAATTTTACTTCGTCCCAAATTTTCTCCCATTTTTTTCGCCACGCGAACGGACGACCGCAAGCAATACATATTTTTTGCGGCAAATCAGATTTTGAAACCGTTTTATTTCCTTTCTTCATCTAAAATATTTCAATCATAAATCCTAATCGTAAATTAAAAAGTTCTCAACGACGACATACCGCCGTCAACGTGTAAAATTTGTCCGGTCATCCATGCCGCTTCTTCGCCAAGTAAAAAACTGATAGCGTTAGCAATATCTTCCGGTTGACCGATTCGTTTCAATGGGTGGCGCTTGTCACTCGCTTCTTTTTTTTCCGGTGAATTTATTAATTTTTCTGCCAACGGTGTTTGTGTGAGCGAAGGCGCAACAACATTGACGCGAATATGCGGCGCCAATTCTGCCGCTAAAGACAATGCTAAACCTTCTATCGCCGCTTTTGCCATACTGATTGAAGCGTGATAAGCCATACCCTGAGATGCCGCCACGGTACTGATCAGAACAATCGAGGCACTTGGCGCACTTTTCAGATTCGCTAAATATTTTTGAATTACACTCACTGCCCCCAAAGCATTGAGTTTATATTCAGTTAAAAAATCTTCTTCACTGATGCGGTTAAATGGTTTTAGATTAATCGTTCCCGGAAAATAAACTAGACCATCAAATGGCGTTGATATATCCGGTAAATTATTTTTTGAATAATCGGCAACCGTATATTGCTCGGAAAAACCGGAAGTGAAAGAATTTTTTGTACTCAATGCAATGATATTGGCAGTACCTTGAAGTTTAATAAATGTAGCTTGAGCTACAGATGCCGATGCACCGGCGAAGAGAAAAGTTTTAGGCATGTATGAGTCGAATAGCTAAGTTTGAAAGAACTAAAACTAAAAAACAATTGGGCGTAAGAGTTTAATTACATTTTTAAAAATCATCTGAAAATAAAAAGAACAAAAAATAAGCCGACCGACCATTTGATTGCTTGAGTGAATATGGATTTAAAGTTGTTAGCCATTTTTAGAATTTATAAAGTTTCAAAAAAAATTTAGCGTAACGCGGGTGAGATTTCTTTATGTGATACTAAAATCACCTACATTAAACGACTACAATCATTTTTCATAAATTTTTTGCAACGCAGAAAACACATTCGGAAACAAAAAAATAAATCCTTCTTTCACCGCGTGTTCAGGAACAACTTTAGTAGAATTTAAAACGACACTCGCCATTTCACCCATAATGATGCGTAAGCCTAAAGTAGGAACCGGTAAGTAAATAAAACTTTTATTTTTTGCTGCACCAATTACTTTCGTTAAATCGTAATTCATTATCGGATTAGGCATGACGGCGTTGTAAAAACCTGTTGCATTTTTATTTTCAATTGCCCAAATAAACATACGACACACATCGTCAATGTGAACGCATGAGTACCATGCTTTACCTCTCCCGAAATAGGCACCTACACCGAACTTAAAAGGAAATTCTAATTCTGGTAATGCTCCACCCAATTTACTTAATACGATTCCGATACGTAATACCGCAGTTCTTATATTTGTTTTGAAAAATGGTGCAACGGCATTTTCCCAAGCAATTGTACTTTCGGTTAAAAAACCGGTTGTCCCGGGCGTAGAATTTTCGGTCATTAAATCATTGCCTCTATCACCGTAAAATCCGATAGCAGATGCGGAGAGATAAGTTGTCGCCGTATTTTTTTGAGTTGTCAGTGTATCGAAAAGCAATTTAGTTGAAGACGTACGACTTTCTATGATTAATTTTTTACGTGCCAGTGTCCAACGTTTATCGGCAATACCGGCACCGGCTAAATTAATGACAGTATCAACGCCAATTAATGCGTTTATATCAATCGTTTGTGTATGCGGATTCCAAATAAAACTTTTGTAAATATTATTCGGTTCAGGTTTTCTTGAAAGCCACCGCACTTCATAGCCTTGCGCTTGCAACATTTCGCTGAGTCGTGTACCAATTAATCCGGAACCGCCGGCGATAAGAACTGTTTTCATAAAATTATAAGCAACGATAAATTATAAATTGTGAATCAATAATCATTTCTGTTCAAAAGATTCAAAAACGTCTAGGGATTAAATATGCTTTGTGAACTTTGTGTTAAAACTAACCACAAACTTCACAAAGTTTATCACAAAGTTTACAAAGAAAATTACAAAAATGCGGTTAGATAAATCCTTTGAATAGTAATGATCATGAAGGATAAATCTTGTGCATGTCTACCTGCTAAATCGCTATAAACAAAATAGGTCTATTACTTTCTGTCAGTTCATAAAGTAAAAAACAGCAACAAAGCGATTTTGTTGCTGTTTTTTAAAAATCATACCTAAAAGACGAATTAAATGAACAAATATTTTTTTAAAATTCGTTGTTCGTCATTAAAAAAATTATTTCTTTTTTTTCTCTTGACGTTCCGGGCGCAAACTTCGGACGGTATGTCCTGCTTGCCACATTTCCGAACTGCGCATTTCAGCAAGTTCAATGTCCAATTTTTCACGATAATCGGCTTGTGAATTTGAATCAATAGAACGTTGTGCTTCGCGTCCGGCAGCAACTTCGCTGTAAAGTTCGGCAAATACGGGTGCAGTTGCGTCTCTGAATTTTTTCCACCAATCCAAGGCACCGCGTTGCGCTGTTGTTGAACAATTAGCGTACATCCAATCCATACCGTTTTCTGCAACAAGCGGCATGAGTGATTGTGTTAATTCTTCAACAGTTTCATTAAAAGCTTCACTCGGCGAGTGTCCGCGTTTGCGTAATTCATCGTATTGAGCCGCGAAAATACCTTGAATAGCACCCATCAAAGTACCGCGTTCACCGGTTAAATCAGAAAAAACTTCGCGTTGGAAATCTGTTTCAAATAAATAACCGGCACCAATACCTATACCGACTGCAATAGCGCGTTGATGTGCATTGCCTGTAGCATCTTGAAAAACGGCATAAGATGAATTTAATCCCCGTTTTTGCAAAAACATTCTGCGCAATGATGTACCCGAACCTTTTGGCGCAACCAAAAACACATCAACATCAGTCGGTGGAACAATTTGTGTGCGCTCTTTATAAGTGATACCGAAACCATGCGAAAAATATAATGCTTTGCCCTTAGTTAAATGTGCTTTAACTTTTGGCCATGCCGCAATTTGAGCGGCATCGGACAATAAATACATGATGATTGTGCCCCGTTTGCACGCTTCATCAATATCGAAAAGTGTTTCGCCCGGCACCCAACCGTCGGCAATTGCTTTATCGTAAGTTTTTGAGGGACTGCGTTGTCCGACGATAACATTAAATCCGTTGTCGCGCAAATTAAGTGCTTGACCCGGACCTTGAACGCCATAACCAATAACGGCAATGGTTTCTTTTTTTAATACACTTTTAGCTTTTCTAAGTGGAAATTCTTCGCGTGTCACTACATTTTCTTCAGTGCCACCAAAAATTAATTTTGCCATGATAATTAAATTGGTTTTATAAAAAATTCTTTTTTATTCTATCTCGGAAAAGATATTAAGTATTGGGCATTGGGTATTAAGTATTGAGTTTATTTTTTCCCCAATAGCCAAATATCTAAACATACAATACTTGTTTTCCGTTGAAAATTCGGCAAAAGTACAAATCTTAATGATTAATTGTTAGTGGTTAATGGTTAATTTGTGATAACGGAACCGAAAACTGTTAGTTTTATAGAATTGCCCGTTAAAAATTGTAAATGCTACAACTCATAACGGGCAATTAATCATTACCAACTAATATCTAACTATTAATAGCGGTACATATCCGATTTGAAAGGACCTTTTGTTTTTACACCGATATAATCAGCTTGTTCTTTCGTCAATTCTTCTAATTCAACGCCGATATTAGCTAAGTGCAAACGCGCCACTTTTTCGTCGAGGTGTTTAGGCAAAACATAAACTTTGTTTTTGTATTTTTTATAATTAGCCCACAATTCCATTTGCGCCATTACTTGATTTGTAAACGAAGCAGACATTACAAACGATGGATGACCCATGGCACAGCCCAAATTCACTAAACGCCCTTCCGCCAAAACGATAATATCTTTGCCTTCGATGTTATATAAATCCACTTGCGGTTTGATATTTATTTTGGTTGAACCGTAGTTTTTATTTAACCATGCCATATCAATTTCGTTATCGAAGTGACCGATATTGCAAATGATGGATTTATCTTTCATCAATTTGAAATGTTTTTCCGAAATGATATTAGAGTTGCCGGTTGCCGTTACAACGATATTCGCACGCGGAATAGCATTTGTCATTTTGCGCACTTCGTAACCGTCCATCGCTGCTTGCAAAGCACAAATAGGATCAATTTCCGTTACGATAACGCGACAACCCGCGCCACTTAAAGATGCAGCAGAACCTTTTCCGACATCACCGTAACCGGCAACAACTGCTACTTTTCCCGCCATCATAATATCCGTTGCGCGACGAATGGCATCAACTAAAGATTCTTTACAGCCATATTTATTATCAAATTTCGATTTTGTTACCGAATCGTTCACATTTATCGCCGGCATCGAAAGCGTACCTTTTTTTTCGCGTTCATACAAACGGTGTACACCTGTCGTTGTTTCTTCGCTGATACCGCGAATGTTGGCAACTAATTCCGGATATTTATCCAATACAATGTTCGTTAAATCTCCACCGTCATCAAGAATCATGTTAAGCGGTTGATTGTCCGAAAAAGCAAAAAGCGTTTGTTCTACGCACCATTCATATTCTTCTTCGTTCATGCCTTTCCATGCGAAAACGGGAATACCGGCAGCAGCAATTGCGGCGGCGGCATGATCTTGCGTAGAAAAAATATTGCACGATGACCACGACACTTCCGCGCCTAATTCTTTCAACGTTTCAATTAAAACGCCGGTTTGAATCGTCATGTGTAAACAGCCCGCTATGCGCGCACCTGTTAAAGGTTTCGACGCACCAAATTCTTTGCGCAATGCCATAAGTCCCGGCATTTCTGCTTCTGCCAATTGTAACTCACGACGACCCCAAGTAGATAAACTAATATCCTTCACCTTGTAAGGTAATTTTTTTTCAGTGGCTTGCATAATTTTTTTGTATTTTTATATTGATGTACTAAGGAATGAGAAAGAAATAAGTTCCACCGTTAGACTTATTCTTTGATGTTCATAGTGCTTATCTTTTGCGTTAAATATTACTCGATATTCTCCTTAAAAGATAAGCACTCTGACCATAAAATAATTAACCCTACCAACAGAACTTATTTCTTTCTCATTCCTAAAAACGGCGCAAAGATAAGTTTTTAATTATAAATGATAGCGTAAAATTAGCGTTTGATAAAAAAAATATGCTTTGTTAAACGCTATCGGAAATCGAATTGAACGCTACTCAACTATTGATAAAAAATTACGTAAAAAATCCTAAAAACTTATTTTATATTTACGGTTGAAAATTAGAGACATTAAAATCTATGAGTATATCAAACAAAAAAAAGCAAATGAAACCGGCTGTCGTACAAAAACAACCAAATGTCCCGCAAACTTCTACACCGGTTATTAAAAATTCCGATGACAATTTCCTGCGTCCGATAATACAAATGGTAATTATTGCGGCGGTAAGTTTTTTGCTTTATGCGAATACACTCACGCACGATTTTTGTCAAGACGATGCTATTGTCATTACCGACAATATGTTTACTCAGCAAGGAGTTTCGGGCATTCCGAGTATTTTAAAATACGATACTTTTTACGGATTTTTTAAAGAAGCCGGTAAAGCTAACTTAGTTGCCGGCGGACGTTATCGTCCTTTCTCACTTATTTTATTTGCGTTAGAGTTTCAAATTTTTGGAAAAAATCCGTTTGTTTTTCATTTAATCAATGTGCTTTTGTTTTCCGGTTTATGTGTGATGTTGTATAAATTGCTTAATCGGTTATTTGGCTGGTCGGTTAGTCGGTTAGTCCAAGACCAGGCGACTAACCGACTAACCGACCAACCGACAAATAATTACCTTCCTTTTTTTGCTACACTTTTATTTGCAGTGCATCCGATTCATACCGAAGTTGTTGCGAACATAAAAGGTGCCGATGAAATTCTGGCTTTGCTTTTAAGTATTACTGCTGTTTGGTTTTCGCTCAAAGGATTTGAAACAAGCAAAATTAATTTTTCGTCTTTCGCGCTGAGTTTTTTATGTTTTTTTTGCGCCTTACTTTCAAAAGAAAATGCGATTACTTTTGTTTTGATAGTACCGCTTATATTTTGGTTTTTTTTGAAAACAGATTGGCAAACAGCGGCAAAACAAACGCTACCCTACTTAGCCGCAAGTGTTGTTTTTCTTTTCATACGTGGCAGCGCAATCGGCAATCAATTTGGAGGCGAACTTTCAAATGAACTGATGAACAATCCGTTTTTAAAATGGGTAAATGGCCAATATATTCCTTTCGATTTTTCGGAAAAATTCGCGACCATTTTCTATACGCTCGGCAAATATATCTTACTGCTTATTTTTCCGCACCCGCTCACACACGATTATTATCCGCGACACATCGGTATCATATCGTTTGCTGATGTTGGCGTTTTATTGAGTATTATTTTATATCTCGGGTTGATTGTTATTATGATTCGAGGTTGGAAAAATCGCAGCCTTATTAGTTTTTCAATTGCTTTTTATCTCATCACTCTCGGTATTGTTTCCAATATTATTTTTCCCGTTGGTACAAATATGGCGGAGCGATTTCTGTTTATGCCTTCGGTTGGGTTTTGTATCTTTATTAGCTATCTCGGTTATTCGTTATTCGTTACGCGTTATGCGTTATCCGCTCTCAACCTAAAAATTTTAGCAATCGGCATTTGTATTTTATTAAGTGTTAAAACTTTTGTGCGCAATTTTGCTTGGAAAGATAATTATACACTTTTCACAACCGATATTTCTACTTCCGAAAATTCTGCAAAATTACAATGTTCTGTCGGCGGAGAGACTTTGGAAAAAATGCGCAACGAACCGAATGAAAATATCCGTAGTTCAGGCATTAATGAAGCTATCGGACATCTAAAAAAATCTTTAGTGATTCATCCGACGTATAAAAATCCGCCGTTGTTATTGGGTAATGCTTATTATTATTTGAACAATCAAGATTCTGCCATTTATTGGTACAAACAAGCCTTGCAATTCGATCCGAATTTTAAAGATGCGAAACAAAATTTAGCATTAGCGTATCGAGAAGCGGGAAAAGCTGCCGGACAAAAACAAAACATCGCTAAATCAATTGAGTTGTTGAATCAATCTTTGTCAATCAATCCGAATGACGGTGAAACTTATTCTTATCTCGGAACTGCTTACGGTTTGGCGGGACAATTGCCAAATTGTATCACGGCACTCGAAAAAGCGTTAGCAATTCGCGTCAATGAGAACGATAAAAATAATTTGATAACGGCGTATAAACAATCCAACAATTTAGAAAAAGCGCGAGCATTGGAACAGAAAAAATAATTATTGCTTTTTCTGTATCTATTTGGGTATTTAAACTTTAATCGAAAATGTCTCGCAAAGTCGCAAAGTCGCAAAGATATTTTTAAAAGATGCTATTAAAAAGCCAATTCTTTGCGGCTTTGCGGTTTTGCGAGACATTTCAACTGCGTCATCTAAACAACTGTCATTATTCAAAAAAAATGCGCACAGAGCATAAACCTCTTTGCGCATTTTTTTTAACCATTAATCATCAGCTATCAACCATCAACCAATAATTTATCCGTTCATTGATTGCAAAAACTCTTCGTTAGAAGATGTATGCTGCATACGTTTTTGTAAAAACTCGAATGCTTCGTCCGGTTTCATATCGCCGAGGTAGTTGCGCAAGAGAATCATACGTTGAATAGTATCTTTATCTTGCAATAAATCTTCGCGACGTGTTGATGAGTTATTGACGTTAATCGAAGGATACATCCGTTTATTCGCCATAGTTCTATCCAGCTGCAACTCCATATTACCTGTACCTTTGAACTCTTCAAAAATAACTTGATCCATTTTCGAACCTGTATCAATTAACGCAGTGGCTATAATCGTTAGTGAGCCGCCGGTTTCAATTTTACGTGCAGCACCAAAGAATTTTTTAGGTTTTTGTAAAGCATTCGCTTCAACACCACCCGATAAAACTTTACCGCTCGCCGGAGCCACCGTATTATAAGCCCGCGCTAAACGTGTAATAGAATCGAGAAGAATGACAACATCATGTCCGCACTCTACCAAACGTTTTGCTTTTTCTAAAACAATATTCGCAACGCGCACGTGATTTTCAGCCGGCTCGTCGAATGTAGAAGATACAACTTCTGCACGCACCGAACGCCGCATATCCGTTACCTCTTCCGGACGTTCATCCACCAAAAGTACGATTAAATAACATTCCGGGTGATTACGCGAAATTGCATTTGCCAAATCCTTTAATAGAAAAGTTTTACCGGTTTTTGGTTGCGCGACAATCAGTCCGCGTTGTCCTTTACCGATCGGCGTAAAAAGATCAATCATTCGATTAGAAAAATCTCTGCCTGTCGGTGATATAGATATATTAAATTTTTCTGTCGGAAAAAGTGGTGTTAAATAATCGAAAGGCACACGGTCACGCACATCATTCGGGTCGAGACCATTTATTTTAGAAACTTTCAGCAATGCAAAATATTTTTCTCCTTCTTTCGGCGGGCGAATTGCTCCGACAACTGTATCACCGGTTTTTAAACCGAATAATTTTATTTGAGAAGGCGAAACATAAATATCATCAGGAGAAGAAACGTAGTTATAATCCGGTGAGCGCAAGAAACCAAAACCATCTGTCATCATTTCAAGTACACCTTCGCCTTCAATCATACCATCCATTTCAACATTAAAGCGCAATACCGGAGCTTCTCTGCTGTCTCTAATTTCCGGTCTGTCTCGTGTATCTCTGCTTTCTGTTCGCGTGTCTCTGTCTCGC
>JAYTNA010000197.1:0-2052 GCA_043748865.1 Saprospiraceae bacterium | reverse complement strand
CTTTACCTCCCATTTTAACTTCCGCATTAACGTATTCAAAATCAGAATCCTCGACATGCGTATAAAGCGTTGCCGGCATTTTTGTAATCGTAAAATCTGAGTCTGAAAGTTGCGATAAGCACAATGAACGCACCTGTTGTTGTTCGTAAGCGAACAACACGTAATATCCGAAAGCATTGTAAAGAAGCAATGCTAACAAAGAAAATGAAAGGGCAATTTTTTTCATCGCAACAAAAGTAAGAATTAAGAACTACAAATTTATTAACAAAAAATTGTAAAAAGTTGTTAGAAATGAGGTTGTGCTTTTTCTTATTCTTTAGTATTCATTATTTTTGCAAAAAAATACCTAATACTTCAAATTCTGCTACTTTATTTGAACAAAAAAACTGCCAAAATATTTGTAAAAAGTATTTTAGCAAGAGAAATAAAATAAACATTACTATTTACCTAATCTTCTTTTATTTCATAAAAAGCCCCGACTTTTCTCTATTAGAAAAATCGAGGCTTTTGTGTCTATATTTTAAAATATTTTTTTCAGTCGGCTCGCAACTCAATTCATATTCGCCAATTTTTTTTGAATCTCCTCCACCAATTTTTGTTGATTTTCGATTTTCTTTTTCTGATCTTCTTGTGATTTCAAGTTCACTTGAAGTTCGCCTTCTGCTTTAGTAATTCTTTTTTTCCAATCGTCAATGTCGTTGTGCAAATTAGTATTCTTTTTTTCAAGATTACGTTGTTCGCGTTCCATTTTTTTCTGCTCGTCTTGTTGGTCGTTCAACAAAGTTTTTGTTTGTTCGCGATTAACCGATAGAGCAAAGTCAAGCATGATTTTTTCTGTCGCGTCATATTTTTCTTTAAAATCCTTTTGGTTAATATAAGCACCGCCCAAATCTACCCACATAGCCATATTCGTGCTGTTGCCATTGTCCGTAAATTTTGTGTACATATCAACTGTATTAGCACCGCCGAGAGCCGGCACCAAGGCATTATCGGTAAACCATTCATCCGTTTTTCTGTCTTTTTTTGTATCACCTTTAAATTGTTTCGCGTATTCTTTCCAATATTTTTCTACAACTTTAATCGGTACATTATTCATGTCAACCGTTAAACTGTTTTTATTACCTTGACTCATCAGTCTGTCGCCTTCACGCACCTGTGAAACGTTTGAGATTGCCGATTTAGCAGTAGTACTAGAATCTTGTGCTTGAATTGTGCTAAGTTCTAAAAAAAATGTAGCTGAAAGTGAACAACAGAGAATGAATTGACGCATTTTCATAAAATTTCAATTTTTATTTTAAATATTATTGTTTAAAAACGTTACAAAACTAATACTTTTATTGTGAAGAAATGACAGAGATTTGTAACCTTTGTATATTCGACCGATATATTAATTTCAGGTTTAAAAACAACAAACTTAATTTAACGTTAAAATATTGTGTTTTGTCGAAAAAGCAACACAAAATTTTCGTCTTTTATACAATAAGACCGGATTTTTGTATAATTCGGCACGTTTAATGAATACTAATTGGTAATTACAATATTTCAATCAAAACAATGCAAAAAGATACTCGTGTATTACAAAGTATAATTTTCTGCACGTTAATCTTATTCCAATCGTGCTTACACGCTCAAAGTTTAGAAACAGCCAACGGTTATTACGCCCATCGCGCTTTTGCGCAAGCTATTCCAATTTTTGAAGCTGCACTGGCAAAAAAAAATAATAACGGCATAAAATCTAAATTAGCAAATTGTTACCGGGTATTGAATAAACCCGAAAAAGCATTGCCGCTGTATGCCGACATCGTAAAAGATGAGAAACCTGCACCCAAAGATTTATTACATTACGCCGAAGTACTTATGAATGTCGCGCGTTATGAAGAAGCGAAAACTTGGTTGAAAAAATTTGTAGCAGAAAATCCGGAAGATGCGCAAGGAAAATTACTACTCGACAATTGCGATAAAATAAAAACGATTAAACCTTACTTCGCCAATGTAACAATTACCCCTTTCACTCAAAATGTAAATACCGATGATAATGCGCCGGTTTTTTTT
>JAYTNA010000196.1:0-1630 GCA_043748865.1 Saprospiraceae bacterium | reverse complement strand
CTTGGAAAAAATTAGAAGAAAAATATCTTCCGCAACGTGATTACAATGGCAACGCTTATTTAGAAGCCGGTGGTTTTTGGCAAAAGCAAAATCATATTTTTGCGAGTCCTTTTTATTATATTGATTATACGTTGGCACAAATTTGTGCGTTCCAATTTTGGAAAAAAGATCGCGACAATCACCAACAAGCTTGGGCGGATTACGTGCGTTTGTGTAAAGCCGGCGGCAGTTTATCTTTTTTAGATTTAGTCAAACTCGCCGATTTAAAATCACCTTTTGATGACGGTTGTGTTGAATCTGTTATTGGCGAAATTACAGAATGGTTGGGAAGCGTAGATGATTCTTCTTTTTAATTTTTACCGCCATGCAGGTTAATAAATTAATACTCATCATACAATTGAAAGTTTCTCAACATAAAAAATCCCGAGTTTTCAGACAGAAATTTGGGATCTTTTATGTTTGCGGCAATAAATAATTACTTGTAATTAATCTGCAATTGCATTCACCTGTTTCTGTAATCTAATAAATAAGAAACTTTAAAGCCGGTAAAAAAATACCAATCATTTTTATTCGCATTACCGTTCACACTCACGCCATCTAAATAATCGGAAAGCGTCGGTCGCCAACCAAAATCACAGCCCGCATTTATTTCATCCGTTAACTGCACTTTCAATCCCAAGCCGAAAGCAAGCGCAATAAATGTATTACGTGCATTTTTTTCGGGAAAAGGGTAAGGTATTCTATCCGCAGGCGCAGTAGGCGTTCCGTCCGTAGTTGCTAAAGCAAAACCGGCTAAAATATATGGCGAAAAACGTCCTGTAAAAAAACCGTAATTGTGCTGTTTATAGTCAATAGGTAGGATATTAAACTCACCCAGAATAGCTAACTCTTTAATGCCCGATTTAAAATAAAACCCGCGTTGCCGAATACCGGCATTAGCAGAATTAGCATCACTGCCTTGAAGCGTGCCAATATTGAAATTGCCGGAAACACTAAAACGCTCATTAATATTGTAACGCACAAAAGCACCGTAAGCAGCATTTGTGCCTTTAAAATTAATATTATCTTCCGACAAATCACCTTGGTACAGTGATGCACCGACTGAAACTCCCAACTCAAAAGTTTGCGAACGAACTGTGTTTAAAACACAAAAAAACAGCAGAAAGAATAATACAGTTCTTAGTCTTACAAAAGAACGAAACATTTACATAGTTTTTAAAAGAGATGAACAATAGTATTTGTGATAACAAATTTAGCGATTATAATTGTTATTTTATATTTTAATATGCCTAAAAATGAAAAAAAATGAGGTTTTTAAGAAAATTTTTCTATTTTCATTATCTTTGAATGGTAAAATATATTTAAATTTATAAGTGCACGACAACGAAAAAACTAAAACTAAAACGAAAAACCTTTAGTTTTTCGTTTTAGTTTTAGTTTTTTCGTTGATAATGATAGATAATAGTCTATTTTTGCATTGACTAAAAATAAAAAAAACATGGCATTAGACCAAGTAGATGTAGATGCACCTGAAGTTAAAAAAGGCGACGAAATGTCGTTTTGGGAACATTTAGAAGAATTGCGTTCGCGGCTCATAAAATCCTTAATAGCGATATTAGTTGGCGTAATA
>JAYTNA010000195.1:0-1859 GCA_043748865.1 Saprospiraceae bacterium | reverse complement strand
TATTTTTAATTTTTTTTGAAAAAACTTTACTTTAAAGTGAAACAATACATAACTTTGCAACTGTTCAAATCTTTTGAAAAAGTTAACTTCTATACTTTTAAATTTGAAGATTCGGAACAAACCGAGACAGATAAATTTTTCTCTAAGTTTGAAGGTAATGAATTTATGATTGAAAGTGTATATAATTTGACTCAATCATTAATAGAAATTGGTCAAATCGAAGGTGCTAAACTTTCTTTTTTTCGATTAGAATCATCGGCTCAGGCTTTACCTCCTCCCATTTCAATTTGGGCAGGTGGCATCAGAAATAATTTACGACTGTATTGTGTTCGTGTGAATAAAGAAATCGTTATTTTAGGAAATGGTGGTATCAAATCTTCTCAAAAAGCTCAAGATTCTGCTGAATTGATGCCTTATTTTCGATTTATAAATTCAATGTCTAAACAAATAACAGAACTGATTAAAGACGGAGACTTTATTTTTCAAGGAAAAAATATTTTAAATCTTAACGAAATAGAATTAATTTACTAATGGATGCTTTTGATAGAATTGCCGCGAGAATACCGGATTCCACTAAACGCAGGGTTGGAAAAAACTTAGCAATTTCAAGTCGTATTATTGATATCTTGGAAGCGCAGGGGAAAACACGCCGTGATCTCGCCAATGCTTTAGGAAGATCGGAATCACTCGTCAGTAGGTGGTTGACGGGTATGCACAATCTTGAACTGAATACAGTTTATAAGATTGAAGATGCTTTGGGTGAAGAAATTATTAGTATTGTAAGGACTGAAGACGTACAATCATCCATTACCCAAAAAGAAATTAAAACACTTGAAGTAGTTTCTAAAAACGAATCAGTCTCAAAAAAATCAGTAAAAAAATTTGAATTACCTCAAAATCAAATAGCCGCCGAACCAACAAGTGTTTATGAAGTATCGCTTATGAAAAATTCCGCTTCAACAAAATGAACATCACCGAATCACCATCCAAACACGACAATCTCGAAAATAAATCCGTTGTTGAACTCTTGCGCGAGATAAACAACGAAGATAAATCCGTTCCACTTGCCGTTGAACGGGCTTTGCAGCAGATAGAAAAATTTGTTTCGGCGACACACGAGCGCATGGAACGTGGTGGCAGATTATTTTATATCGGTGCCGGCACGAGCGGAAGATTGGGTATTTTAGATGCGAGTGAAATTCCGCCGACTTACGGTGCGCCGCGCGATTGGGTCATCGGATTAATTGCGGGCGGCGATAAAGCGATACGTCACGCCGCAGAGTTTGCAGAAGATAATGCCGAACAAGCATGGAAAGATATGAAAAAATTTAAACCCACCGAAAAAGATATTTTACTCGGCATTGCCGCATCCGGTCAAACACCATATGTTATTGGCGGATTAAAAACAGCGAACGAAAACGGTTTATTGACGGGTTGTATCGTTTGTAATCCGGAAAGCGAAGTGGCACAAGCAGCACAATTGCCGATTGAAGTCATCGTCGGACCTGAATTTGTAACGGGTTCAACCCGAATGAAAGCCGGTACGGCAACAAAATTAGTTTTAAATATGATTTCGACAACACTGATGATTAAAAAAGGGCGCATAAAAGGAAATAAAATGGTGGATATGCGGATGAGTAACCACAAACTTATCAAACGTGGCGCAAAAATGTTAATGGAGGCTTTGAAAATTAATGAACAAGAAGCTGAAATGCTTCTCAAAAAACATGGTTCGGTACGCGGAGCAATGAATAATGAACAATGCGAATAATGGGTTAAAAAAGCCGGAAAAGGAGTGCAGTTGCGATTGATCCGAAAATATGCGTCATCAAACCGCTTGTTGCTCTTACCTTAGATGC
>JAYTNA010000194.1:0-5519 GCA_043748865.1 Saprospiraceae bacterium | reverse complement strand
ACAAAAAGAAGGCGATCAAGTCTATTTTATTAATGGCGTAAAAGTTTTTATGAAAAAAGCACATGCTATTTACTTATTAGGCATGGAGATTGATTTCTTAGAAGGACTGAACAATCGCGGTTTCTCATTCAACAATCCGAATGCGAAAGAAACGTGTGGTTGCGGTACTTCGTTTTCCGCTTAATCGGAAGATTGTTCGGTACATCCCAAGTTTTGAAAAGTAATTTTTTTTAATTTTACTTTATCGAAACACACCGATTATGGTAAGTTTATGCACAATAATAAAATCTCGCTTGCCGGACTTGCTTCCGGGGGCGGGATTTTTTTTATTTTTAACTCTGAGCCGTGAGTGATGGGGTTTAAAATAGCTCATAGTTAAAAGGTAAAAAAAATAATTTGGTAATATGAAAATAGATTGTATCTTTGCGTAGTAATTATCTCTGAAAAGAGGGCTGTGTGCTGCACATCCCTCTTTTTGTTTGTAAGCAATTAGAACCCGTAATTCTTAAATTCTAAAAATTCAGGTCATTTATGAAAAATTTTATTTTTGTTTTGAGTATTTCGCTGTTTGTCATTGCTTGTAAGTTAAATGATAAAACGCCTTTACTTTACGGGCAATGGAAAGGCATTTCTTGGAAAGTAAATGGTGTTGAATCGGATAGAAACGCGAAATCGGTAAAATTTCAATTCAATGACGATAGAACTTATTCCACTTCTTATGAAAGTGAAGCGGAACACGGTGTATATCGGTTAAATTTTGGAAACTTGTACACCACCGGCGAAAATAAAATTGAAAAAATGGTAAAACTTGCAACACTCACTGCCGATTCAATGATAATGGATATGAATAGAGCTGGTACTTCAGAGCAAATGACTTTAGTAAAAACGAAATAATGGTTGATGATTAACGGTTTTTCAAAACCGACTAACCGACCAACTGACTAACCGATTAACCGACATGATTGTAGAAACGCAAATTGAAGAGTGGGTAAATACTTTTTTAGCGCAACCGGACTACACGGATTGCGTACTAATAGATTTAAAACTTTCGGCGAATAAAAAATTAGAAATTTTTATTGACGGCGATAATGGCGTGAGTTACGATAAACTGAAACGCATCAGCCGTTATGTTGAAAGCCAATTAGATGAAACAAAATTGATTGGCGAAACTTACGCGCTCGATGTTTCATCACCCGGCACAACACGCTCACTAAAATTTCTGCGGCAATACACGAAACATAACGGCAGAACATTAGAAATCGTCACAAAAACAGACGAAAAAATTGAAGGAGAATTAAAAAATATTTCTGATAACGGCATTCAAATTTTTTATACAACAGAACGCAAAGAAGGAAAAAAGAAAATCAAAGAAGATATTACAAAAGATATTTTGTTTGAGGATATTAAAAGTGCATTAGTGAAAATAAGCTTTAAATAATGGTTAATGGTTAATGGTTAATTATCGAAAGAAAAATTAACAACTGACCATTAACCATTAACAACTAACCATTAACCATTGATATGATGAACTTAGTAGATTCTTTCTCGGACTTTAAAGCCGGAAAGAATATAGACAGAGCACAATTGCTCCGCGTGTTGGAAGATGTATTCCGGACACTGATTAAGAAAAAATACGGCTCGGATGAAAATTTTGATGTCATTGTCAACGCATCACGCGGTGATTTGGAATTGTGGCGCGTGCGCAGCGTCGTTCCCGACGGTGAAGTTACCGACGAGCGTGCGCAAGTTTCGTACTCCGAAGCTGTTGATATTGACAAAGATTACGGTATCGGCGACGAATGTTACGAACAATTGGGTCTCGAAGATTTTGGTCGTCGTGCCATTCAAGCGGCGCGTCAAACTTTGATTTCGCGCATTACCGATTTGGAAAAAGATGAAATTTTCCAAAAATATACGGAACGCGTTGGCGATTTAGTTGTCGGAGAAATCAGTCAAGTCTTGAAAAAAGATTTGCTGGTCATGGATGATGCTACAGGTAATGAAATTTTATTACCGCGCTCGGAAATGATTCGCGGCGATTACTACCGCAAAGGCGATGCCGTAAAGGGTGTCATTATCAAAGTAGAAATGCGCAATTCTACACCATCTATTGTGATGTCGCGTACTTGCGATGAATTTTTGGGCAAACTGATGGAGCAAGAAGTACCGGAAATCGAAGACGGAATTATCGTTATCAAAAAAATTGTGCGGATGCCGGGTGAACGCGCAAAAATTGCCGTAGAAAGTCACGATGACAGGATTGATCCGGTCGGCGCGTGTGTGGGTATGAAAGGTGCGCGTATTCACGGAATTGTCCGCGAGTTGCGCAACGAAAACATTGATATCATCAATTACACGACTAATTTGAGTTTATTTATTCAACGTGCTTTAACGCCCGCAAAAGTTTCTGCTGTAGATTTGAATATGATAACTAAACGAGCAAAAGTAACTTTGAAATCTGATCAAGTTTCTTTAGCAATTGGTAAAGGCGGAACGAATATTAAATTAGCCGGCAAACTCACCGATTTTGAAATTGATGTATTCAGAGAAGAAGAACAAGAAATTGATGATGTTGATTTGGATGAATTTAGAGATGAAATCGAAGGTTGGGTCATTGATGAATTTAAAAGCATCGGCTGCGATACAGCGCGCGATGTTTTAAAACTCACCAAAGAAGAAATCGTTCGGAGAACAGATTTGGAAGAAGAAACAGCTGCCGAAATTTTGCGCATTTTACGCGCCGAGTTTGAGGAGTAATAGTTTATTAGCCGGTTAGTCGGATAGTATTTTTTTTGACTAACCGACTAACCGATTAATAAAACTTGCGTCCATTATCAGACGAAATGACTATTATTATGCAATTCACAATTGATATTTTATAAGATGCGTTTATATTAAAGGTAAACTCGAATGTGTTGAATTAGAACGTCATCGAAAGACACTGAATTTGTTGCTAATTTATTGAAAGAAAGTGATTTTTCTTCTGAAAAAATTGCTAAACTTAGCAATACTGCTATTGATTTTATGCTTAAAAATAAAAAAAGTTTATAAAGTTGAACTGGAGTTTTTAATAAAAAAATCACACAATCATGCGTTTGAATTGTGTGATTTTTTTTTGCTTGAAGCATTACATGTGCATCTATAATCTTTTAGCAAAGTAATAAAAGTAGAGGTACTTTCTTACCGGCCTCTTTTTTTAGATTAAAAGATGCACTTTAAATTTGAATCTACGATGAATGATGAAACTATAAAAAAACCTTCAACATTTTTACATACTACCGAAATTATTCGAGCAGCCGGCGATTTAGTAAGTGGATTTTTTTATTTGTCAACTTACCGATATATAAAATCAGCAACACCCCGTCCGGTTTTACTCGTTCCCGGTCTAATCAACACGGATTTTTCGATGATTTTATTGCGCCGATTTATTCGCAAGCACGGTTACGCTGCCGTTTACGGTTGGGGATTAGGTCGAAATTGGGGAAATTTAGACGATATAAAAACGCTTTCGGAAAAAATTGAGAAGATTTATGACAATCATCAACAAAAAATAACGCTCATCGGTTGGAGCCTCGGCGGCATTTATGTGCGCGAATTGGCGAAACAAAAACCGGAATTGGTAGAACAAATTATCACAATCGGCAGCCCTTTTGCAAAACCCTACGCACCAAATCATGCAACATGGATTTTTAATTTACTTAAAAGGTTCGATAAAATAGATAAAAAATTGTGGGCAGAACTTCCGATTCCGGCACCCGTCAGAACAACTGCGATTTATTCTAAACAAGATGGTGTTGTACCTTGGCAAGCTTGTATGGAATTAATTGAAGATGATTCGCATACAAATATAGAAGTAAATGGCAGTCATTTTGGTTTTCCCGTTAATCCTGCGGTTTTTAAAATCGTCGGTGAAAGGATTTAATAATTTCATTCAAAAGCGCAAAGCCGCTAATATTTTAATACTTAGCAGCTTTGCGCCTTTACGTGAAATCATTATTTTTCTAAACTCAACTTATAAATTTTATGTCCCCAATCATCTGAAATTAATAAATCACCATTTTTATCCGTCACTATATCCACCGGACGACCATAAATATCATCTGCTTTTTCAAATTTTACATAAGTTTGTTCACCGTAAGGTTTACCGTCTTCAAATAAAACGCGTGTAACATTGTAACCGGATTTATCGCTTCTGTTCCAAGAGCCGTGATATGCTACAAACGCATCACCTTTAGCCCCCGGTATTTTATCGGCGTTATAAAACATCATACTGTTCGGCGCTACGTGCGCACCCGGACTCCACGCCGGCGGAATAGTTTTTGCTGCCCATTCCAAAATGTCCGGGCGTTTCATGTATTCATAACGCGGCACGCGATTACCGACAATGTACGGGTGTCCGTAAAAACCATCTTGCACGTAATGATTCATTTCACACGACGGATTCAAATCGGTAATTGGTTTTCTGCCTTTGGCATCACCTTTTTCAAAAATTTCGCCGAAATTATCACTGCCGTGGTCCATACCCCAAATTTCATCGGTACCAGGTCTGACAACTAATTTTTCAGTATTCCGCAAACCGCCGCAAAAAAGTTTTTTATCACCGCCTTTCAAATCGAAAGACCAAATTTTTAAACGTTCAGTTTCGGTTTCATCGTCAATATTACCGCTGCAGCCCATGGAAGTATAAATTCTGCCGTTATTAACGAGCAATGAACGCCACCAATGTCCACCATTTTTCGGTAATTGTCCGTCAGGAATAATCGTAACGATTTCATCGGCAACACCGTCGTTGTTGGTGTCTCGCGCTTTATAAATTGCGCCGGATTGTGCAAACCACAACCAACCATCTTTCCAAATCATGCCGTGTACGTTCGGATAACCTTTTACGAAAGTTTGTGATGTTTCATAATAACCGTCACCGTCTTTATCGGTGCAGGCTTTTATTTTTCCGGAATCCGGTAGAGAAATGAATAAAACACCGGCATCACTCATCTGTAATTGACGCGGTTTCATAATACCATCTTGAACAATGGAGAGTTTATAACCTTTGCGCACCCAGATTTCGGGCGCAACAGTAGCAGTAGAAGGTTTTTGCGCCGTTAAACAGGCATCGAAAAGAAAACAACAGAACAATAAGAACGCAAAGTTTTTCATGTTTGATCGAAATTTATACAATTTATAGAACGACAAAAGTAAAAGTTATTTTGACAATCCATTACCAAATAAAGCTTTCTTAAAAAAATAAATTTCTCATAGTTGTAAGCGGATTTTAAAATGCAAAAGTTCGCTTTAGGAAAATTACCGCAAATCTGCGAAAAAAACCCGCTTAAATCTGCGGGAAAATGCTTCTAAAATCTGTATTCACTTTTTTATAACAAAACCCCATAACAAAATAATCTATTAAGTAATGAATAGATGTACGTAAAAAGAAATTAGTAGGATTATTTTTTCGTGGTCAATTTCAATAAAACAGAACCGTGCGCATTTATTTTTTGTGCATATTTATTTTGAAATTTGCC
>JAYTNA010000193.1:0-17867 GCA_043748865.1 Saprospiraceae bacterium | reverse complement strand
GTTAAATCGGCATTTTCTAATTTATAACCTTGTTCTTCGCTGATAACTGTTCCGCCAGTCAAGATGGCAATATCTTCCAACATCGCTTTTCTTCTGTCGCCGAAACCCGGTGCTTTTACTGCCACTACTTTTAAACCCGCACGTAAACGATTGACAACCAATACGCCCAATGCTTGCGAGTCAACATCTTCCGCAATAATTAATAACGGACGACCTGTACCCAATGCTTTTTCTAAAATCGGCAACATTTCTTGCATATTGCTAATTTTCTTGTCGTAAATCAAAACCAAAGGATGTTCATATTCAGTCACCATCGTGTCCGCATTTGTTACGAAGTAAGGTGACAAATAACCTCTGTCGAATTGCATACCATCAACGACATCCATATATGTTTCAGTACCTTTCGCTTCTTCTACCGTGATAACGCCGTCTGTTGAAACGCGTTTCATGGCATCAGCAATTAAAGTTCCGATTTCGTCGTCATTGTTGGCAGAAATAGAAGCAACTTGTTTGATTTTATCAAAATCATTATTAATTTGCTCGCTTTGAGATTTGATATTCTCAACAACTTTGCGAACGGCTTTATCCATACCGCGTTTCAAATCCATCGGATTAGCACCGGCAGCTACGTTTTTTAAACCCACACGAATCATTGCTTGTGCCAAAACCGTTGCTGTTGTTGTACCGTCACCGGCAGCGTCATTGGTTTTAGAAGCGACTTCTTTCACCATTTGCGCACCCATATTTTGAATCGGGTGTGCCAATTCAATTTCTTTAGCCACAGTAACGCCGTCTTTAGTAATAGTAGGCGCACCGAAACTTTTTTGAATAACCACATTGCGACCTTTTGGTCCGAGTGTTACTTTTACTGCATCTGCTAATGCATCAATACCGGCTTTGAGTTGTTCTCTTGCGTCGGCGTTAAAAGATATTTCCTTAGCCATAATTTTTTTTAATTAATTGAAAATTGAAAATTGAGAACTTATTCAATTGATAATTTACAGTTGATAATTGAAAACGTCTATAATATTTTGTCGTTGTCAATTGTCAATTGTCAATTGCCAATTAATCTAAGACGACTAAAATATCGTCTTCACGCATAATTAAATAATCGTGACCGTTGTGAGAAAGTTCTTGTCCGGCATATTTTCCGTACAATACAATGTCTCCGGCTTTCACTGTCAGTGCTTTACCTTCTTTACCCGGTCCAACTGCTATGACTTCACCGCGTTGCGGTTTTTCTTTTGCAGTGTCCGGAATAATAATGCCACCTTTAGTTTTCTCTTCTGCCGGTGCAGGCTTCACAACTACTCTGTCGTTTATCGGCTTCATAGTCCAATTGATTTTTGTTATTAAATTTAAAAAATTGATTAAAAAATTGCGTAGAGACAAGTTATACTTGTCTCTACGCCTATATTTTTATGTTTGAGGCGCAAAACTAAGATATTACCGGCGAAATTTACTATTCGCGACGTGTTTTCTCTATCATTAAATGTGCCAACGAGTTTTTTGCGACATTTCGACAGACATACCGTGTTTTTTTGACAGGATTTGTTTTTTGATTAATTCCTCGTATGAATTTTTGTCAGACTAACAAGCTCACTTCAAACGTTTCAACAAAATTGCCCAAAGTTGTTCATAAGGAATAATTTCTACTTCTGTAATTAATCCGCGATAATAAAAAGGTGTGCTTTGCAAACGAGATAGATATTTTTCGGTGTTAGAAAAATTATCGAGTTTAAAATCTGCTTTTCCGGCTTGTTGTAACAAACGAATAAAATTGATGAGGCGATAAGAAGTATCGGTTTCTAATTGGCGGTTTGCATAATTCTTTAAACGCTCGATGTTTTCGTTAGCACGAATAATTTGGCGTTGTTCTACAAAAAATAAAATTTGCGCAATCAGCGCGTGAATTGTATATATAAGTAAATCTTTCGGATAAATAATAGCATTTCCTAAAAAGCCGCTCACTTTAAATGAACGGCGATTTTGGCGACGTAAAATCGGATTTTCAGTACCGAAAATTTCAATAATATAATTCAGGTAAACTTCAAATACTACCCACAATTCTTTTATTTCATTGGATGCATTTTTATATTTACTTGAACTCATCACTTTTGAGAGAATCGCTGATGCGTTGATATAATTTTCGGTGTGCATTGCCAGCAAAAAATAATATTTCAAGAAATTATACCAACCTTGACTGTTTTCGATGAAAAGTTCCAAATTTTTTTCAGCGTGTGCTTTTCCGCGCCGGTGATCTTTCAAATGCAGGAATGCCGACATTTTTTTTATCTCGAAAGTTGTCATTTTATCTTCTTGATAAAAATTCGGATTGTCTTTCATATACAATTCCGTTCGCTGACACACTTCAATCATGGCTTCAAAATCATGTAACATTTCATAACGATACAGCCACACCAAAAACATATTGTAAAACACAACAGGCGAAGAATACTGTTCAGAAAGCCCAATAAGTGCGTCACAATAAGTGTCAATTCTATCGCGTAAATCGGCATTATCTTTTTCAGGTTTCAAGTAATTGAGTATCACGCGTTGAAATAATTCTTCGGAACGAATTTCTGCATCTAAAACATCTTTGTATTGCTTGATGTGTTGATCATATTCTTCATACTCTTTCATTTCAATTTCCTCGCTCGCATTTTCTCGCAAAATGCGCGCAGAATTAACGATTAAATCGGCAAATTGATATTTGAGCGACGTAGTTAGAATTTGTCGTGCCAAAGATGCTGCAGTATCTCGTGCTTTGTAAGACAGTAAAATTTTCACCAACGACCACTCTTTATTACAAGTATAATACGCTCTATCGTAATTAGATGCGTCCGGCAGGTTAATATCTAAGAAAAAAAGCGTGTTCAACAATCTTTTTCTGAATCGACTTTTTAGTTGACGGTATTTATCATCGGTAGGGCTGCAATCGTACAACATGACTGAAGCATCTCTGTCGTTGCGGAACTTACCGGACATGAGTGCTTCATAAAACTCATTAAATTTACTGTTTTTATTTTTTAGAGAATGTTCATCAAAGATTTCAATTTTTTTTACTTTCTTTTTGGTTACAATCTTTGCTATTTCAATCAGGTTTTTCATGCATTAAATTTCTTGATGCCAAATTAGAACATTTTTCTCATTTAATACAAAAATCGTGTCACATTTTTTCAATTAAAAAAATATTTTCTTTTTATAAAATACCTTTATAAAAGTATTATATAAGCATGATAAAATGTTTTAGTTTTCCGGTAACTCTAAGCAACAGGTTTGTT
The DNA here is from genome assembly GCA_043748865.1 of Saprospiraceae bacterium. Lineage (GTDB taxonomy): Bacteria > Bacteroidota > Bacteroidia > Chitinophagales > Saprospiraceae > JAAFJT01. The sequence continues at coordinate 14,583 of JAYTNA010000193.1, read as the reverse complement.
GCGTGAAATAAAACGCAAACCCATAAATGTGAGAAAGCCATTGAGCAAAAGTAATTCAAAACCGAATTTATATCCGAAAATAGAATTTCCCAGAAAATTATTATAAATATAAACAAACAGCGTAATTGCCACAGCTAATAAACACACGATAAGTGCATATTTATCAATGATGTGTCGTTGAGTATAAAATCCGAAAGCAAATAAACCGAGTAATGGACCGTAAGTGATACTCGCCGAGTCGAAAACTAATTTTATGACTTCTCCGGATGCAATTTTATGGAAAATTAAAATCATAATGAAAAAAACAACCGAAAAACCGATATGTACATAATGACGCGTGCGTGAATTCGCTGCCGAATTGACATCACGTTTTTCAAATCCGAGAAAATCTATACAAAAAGCAGTGGTTAAAGATGCGAGTGCGGAATCCGCACTCGCATAACTTGATGCTGTAATGCCGAGAATAAATAAAATACCTATGAGTGGCGTTGCATAATTCAGAGCAACCGTGGGGAAAAGTAAATCTGTATCCGGAATAGTTTTGAGTGAGCCGATACCTTCAGTATAAGCTGTAATTGTTTTGGTTGGTAATTCTATATGATTTTGAGCGGCATAAATAAACAGCAAGATACCGAGCGAAAGAAACAATAAATTTATCAGCACTAAAACAGAAGAGTAAGTAAAAATATTAATTTGCGCACCACGCAAATTCTTCACCGTCAAAATTTTTTGCATGATGTCTTGGTCTAAACCACTCATCACAATCGCAATAAAAGCACCCGATATAAACTGTTTAAAAAAGTTTTTAGAATCACCCCATCCACCTTCGAAAAAGAAAATTTGAGAACGCGCATCATTTTTAACCGTCGAAATTAGTTCGCCGATATTGAGGTGCATTCGATTGCCGAGCAAATAAATGGTCATTAAAAGGGACGTAACGAGAAACAAAGTTTGAAAAGTATCCGTCCAAATAATTGTTTTTACACCGCCCTTGTAAGTGTAAGACCAAATTAATAATATTGTCACAAACACCGTTACCCAAAAAGGTAACCCAAAAAGCGGTTCAATTACGAAAGTATGCACCACTTTCGACATCAAAAACAATCGAAGTGATGAACCCATTACGCGACTTAAAATAAAAAAAGCGGAACCTGTTTTATATGCTGTTGGACCAAATCGCCGTTCTAAATAAGTATAAATCGACACCAAATTCATTTTATAATACATCGGCAGCAAAACCAAAGTAATGACTAAGTAGCCGACTAAATAACCCAACACGACTTGCATATAACTCATCGCCGACGAACTGACGTAGCCGGGTACACTAATAAATGTGACGCCCGAAATAGAAGTGCCAATCATACCGATTGCAATCAGCCACCAAGGCGATTGTTTATTAGCAGAAAAAAAACTTGAATTATCGGCTCCACGTGCAGTTATGTGTGCCACGCCGATTAAAAATAAAAAATAACAAACAATGAGTGATAAAATCAGTGTCGGAGAAAGAGATGCCATAAGTTGATTTTTTTTAAGAAGGTAAGATAGTTTTTTTTTTGAAAAACAAATAAAAAGTAAAAAAAATAAAGACATATCCGGTTTTAAAGTTTAAAAAAATGCTGTAATATTCGCCGGAGTTTGAGCGTCTATTTATCATTGTAAAACTTTATCTGGCAATAATTTTTTTTTGAAAAAACAAAACATAAAAATTTTTGAAAAAAAATGAATTAAATAATCAAAGTAATCCATGAATTTAACATCTTTACTTTTATTTTATTTAAGGCATGAGAAATAAATAAAGTCTGCCGGTAGAGTTAATTATTTTTTGGTCAGAATGTCTATCTTTTAAGGTGAATATCGGGTAATATTTAACGCAAAAGATAGGCGTTATGAACGTAAAAGAATAAGTCTAACGGCAGACTTTATTTATTTCTTATTCCTTATTCAACCAACCGACCTATGTCAGTAGTGAAACCGCAGTTAAGTTTCAGTCAAATTATAAATATGAATGTCGGTTTTTTCGGCATTCAATACAGTTTTGGTTTACAGCAGAGCGCAGTAAATCCGATTTATGATTTTTTGGGCGCAAGTCCGGATCAACTCCCGATTTTAAATCTTGCCGGCCCGATGACGGGTTTATTGTTGCAACCTATTATCGGTGCGTTGAGCGACAAAACTTGGCATCCGCGTTGGGGCAGACGTAAACCTTATTTTTTTATCGGCGCTATGGTGTGCAGTATTACTTTATTTTTCTTTCCATTTAGCAGTTCGCTTTGGATGGCAGCGGGTTTTTTATGGCTTTTAGATGCAGGAAATAACACGGCTATGGAACCCTATCGTGCTTTCATTGCCGATAAATTGCCGGCTAACCAGCACGCTACCGGTTTTTTATCGCAAAGTTTTTTTACAGGACTCGGTATCACTTTAGCGAATCTTTCTTTGTTCTTTTTTCAAAAATATTTTCCGCAAGGTGCCGGAAAAATTCCGCTTTGGGTTTACGGTTCTTTCTTTCTCGGTTCATTTTGTTCTATTGCTTCGGTATGGTGGTCCATGAAAACTACGCCAGAAATTCCGCCGACAGCCGAAGAATTAGCCGAGTTGAAAACGCATCCGAAAGGTATTGCCGCACCGTTTATTGAAATCGTGCAAGCCATAAAATATATGCCCAAAGTGATGTGGCAATTGGCACTTGTCTATCTTTTTCAGTGGTATGCTTTATTTTGTTATTGGCAAAATGCCGCAACAAGTATTGCAAAGTCTGTATGGCACACAACGCCCGACGCTAATAAACAATTATTTGAAGAAGCTGTCGGTTGGACAGGCTTGGTAAACGGATGGTACAATATCGTTACTTTTTTATCGGCATTCGCGTTGGTTGGATTAACAAATAAATTCAGTCCGAAACGTGTTCACTTTATTTGTTTGGTATTGGCAGGTATCGGATTATTAATTTTTCCGCACATTGAAAACAAATACTTACTCTTTGCGCCTATGACAGGTTTCGGTATTGCTTGGGCAAGTATGATGGGTGTACCATATTTAATGGTTGTCGGTAGTATTCCGAAAGAAAAATATGGTGTATATATGGGCATCATCAATATGCTGATTGTCATTCCGATGTTGCTACAAAATCTTACTTTCGGATATATTTTAAAACATTTTTTGAATAATGATCCGGGCAATGCCATAAGTTTTGCCGGTGTTTTTTTACTTATTGCAGCATTAGCAACGCTATTAATTCATCGTACTCAACTACCCGAAGAAAATGTGCCGGTCATGAGAAATTTGGGGCATTAAAAAAATTATTTTTGAGTAGAAAAACTATATTACTTATTGCACTTTTATTAAACTGAAACGTCGAATAGAAATGCCGAATTGTCTATTTGTTCGAGTATGTTAATAGGATTTAACTTTTCTTTGTAGAATATTTTTTATAGTCATTCGTTGATTAGATTATCTTTTCTTTTTACGATGATGTTTAAGACTCGAAGATGATTAATAAAATTGAATGATTTGTAAATTTTTTTTGTCTCTAAATTTATTTTCTTCGTCTAACAGTCTGAAAATTATTAACTTAAGTATTTACTAATTTTATTTATTTTCTATTTTTTATATTTTTAATTCTAACTTTTTTTTACAATGAAAAAATTGACAGTATTGGCTTTAGCCATCATTATGACAAGTGCAGCTTTTGCACAACAAGTTTGGACTGCCGATAAAGCGCATTCTAAATTGGCTTTCACTATAACTCACATGAGTATCTCTGAAGTGGACGGGTCGTTTAATAGTTTTGATGCAAAAATTACTTCTTCAAAAGAAGATTTTTCTGATGCAGTTTTTGAATTAACAGCTGACATGACTGCTATAACGACAAATAACGGCGGACGTGACGGTCACTTAAAAAAAGAAGACATGTTCAATGTGGAAAAATTTCCTACGATGACTTTCAAAAGTACGAAAATCACTAAAACTGCCGACAAAAAATTTACTTTAGCAGGTGACTTAACGCTTAAAGGCGTAACTAAACCGGTTACTCTGGATTTAACCTATTTGGGTGCAGCGACAGGTCGTGACGGAAAAAAATTAGCCGGCTTTAAAGCAACAGGTACTGTCAATCGCAAAGATTTCGGTGTAGGCAGCGGTACGCCGAACATGGTGATCAGCGAAAGCATTGACTTGAGAGCGAGCGGTGAGTTTAAAGTAAACTAAATAATGGTTAATTATTAATTGTTAATTAATAACGATAAGTTGCCGATGTTCTGTATAAGAGCATCGGCAACTTTTTTTCAGATTTGATTTTGTATATTTTTGGCGTTTTCCGCTTATTTTTTCTGTTTTCTTCTCAATTTTGCACCAATGTTTTATCTTGCAGCTAAGTATTAAAACGATTCTGATGCGCACGTACGATTCTATATTTTTGCGCTAAAAAAAATGCCGTTCAGTTTTGCAAAACCGGACGGCATAAACCTAACCATGAAAATAATTAACCAAACATATTTTTATAAACAAAAAAGATGCCTAATATTTTTTAATTTATAATATTATAGATTTTTTTTTATTTTTTTTTGAAATTTCTTTTTATGCTTACCAATAATTGTACACACAGAATGCTAAACCGTTTTTTTCTTTCGTTATTAACGATTTTATTCTTAGTTTCTGCTTGTAAAACGCAGTCAGTTGTATTAAAGCCGGTTGTTACAACTGCGCCACAAAAATCTATTAATGCCAAAAAAGCGGTGGTGGCGTGCGCGCATCCGATTGCTGCTAAAGTCGGTGTAGAAATTATGAAACAAGGCGGCAATGCGATTGATGCTTCAGTTGCAGTTCAATTGGCGTTAGCGGTCGTATATCCGCGTGCGGGCAATATTGGCGGCGGTGGTTTTTTGGTTTACAGAAGTGGTGACGGTAAAGAAATAAATACTTTGGATTTCAGAGAACGCGCACCTTCCGGCGCATCACGCGATATGTATTTAGATGATAAAGGAAACGTTATTACCGATAAAAGCACGCGCGGACCATTAGCTGCCGGTGTACCAGGAACCGTTGAAGGTTGTTACAGAATGTTTGAAAAATATTCTAAACTCAAAAATTGGAAAAAACTCGTACAACCGGCGATTAATTTAGCGAATACCGGTTTTACAATAACGGAATCAGAAGCGAAACGTTTGAATGAAATGAAAACGACGTTAAAGAAATTCAGTTCCGGTTCATCCGATTTTATAAAAGTGCATGGAAAAATTTGGCAAACGGGTGATGTTTTAATTCAAAAAGATTTAGCGAAAGTTTTGATGCGTATACGCGATAAAGGTATCGCCGGTTTTTATGAAGGTGAAACGGCAGACTTGATTGTTGCTGAAATGAAAAAAGGTGGCGGTATTATCACGCTCTCCGATTTAAAAAATTATACTTCCGTCTGGCGCAAACCGCTTATCGGACAATATCGCGGTTACGATATTATCGGTATGCCGCCGCCGTCGAGTGGCGGTATCGCACTGATGCAACTACTTTCGATAAGTGAAGATAAAAAACTCAACACTTTTCCATTTCATTCACCGGAAAGTATGCACTTGATTGTTGAATCGGAACGGCGCGTTTATGCCGACCGCGCTGAATATCTCGGCGATCCGGAGTTTTTTAAAGTGCCACAAAATCAATTGCTCGACAAAAATTATTTGCGTACGCGCATGATGGATTTCGACCCGAACAAAGCCACTTCGAGTAAACAGATTAAAGCCGGCAGTATTGCGGCTCAAAGCGAGCAAACGACACACATCAGCATCGTTGATGTACAAGGCAACGCAACGAGTATCACAACTACTCTCAATGACAATTACGGTTGCAGAACGGTTGTCGCCGGTGCCGGATTTATTTTAAATAATGAAATGGACGATTTCAGCGTGAAACCGGGTGTGCCGAATATGTACGGTGCGATTGGCGGAGAAGCAAATGCAATTCAACCTTTGAAACATCCGTTGAGTAGCATGACACCGACGATTGTCGCAAAAAACGGTAAATTGTTTATGGTAGTAGGGACGCCGGGCGGCACGACGATTATCACATCTGTTTTTCAAGTGATTACCAACGTGATTGATTACAAAATGAATATGTCCGATGCCGTACAAGCACCGCGTTTTCATTCTCAGTGGATGCCTGATGTCGTCATGTTTGAGAAAAAAGGTTTGGTTGGCAACGTGAAAGAGCAATTAGAAAAAAAAGGACATAAAATAATGGAACGTTCTTATATTGGGTTGGTTGAAGCTATTCTCGTAAATTCCGACGGCACACTTCAAGGTGTAGCTGACGGCAGAAGCGACGATGATGCCGAAGGGTTTTAATAAATTGACAGTTGACAATTGACAGTTAAAAAATTAAAATGCGTGAAGAAATTTGTTTTCTTCACACATTTTTATTTTTTCAAAAAAAGATTTTCAAAAAAAGATTTTCGATTTTATCGGCTAATGGCATCGCGATTTCAAACATCAATGACAAATAACAGATAACTATTCAAGAATTTGAAGTTTCGCAAACTTCAACGCGATTTTTTTTACCTCTTTCGAATCTTCAAAATAAATAGCGGCAATCGGATTGTCTTTTCCGCCTTCAATGCCGCGCACCTCGCCTTTGCCGAAACGCAAATGCAGGACGTTCATTTTTTCTTTTATTTTTTCTGTTGCACTTGGTTTAAAATCTTTTTCATCTATCATCGGCGCACTCGGTTTGCTAAATGGTTTGAAATTACCGGTGACGCGCGCGCGTTCAATAACCGGAGCCGCTTTTTTGAAACCGGAGAGTGAACCCATGCCTTCCAAATGTTTCGCATCAATTTCATTTAAAAAACTACTCGGCTCTGCGTATTTCATTTGTCCGAATTTGTAACGACTTGTGGCATAAGTGAGTGCCAAAAATTGTTGGGCGCGTGTGATGGCAACGTAAAACAATCGGCGTTCTTCATCGTAACCTTCCGGCGTATCTTGCGACATAAACGACGGAAACAAACCTTCTTCCATGCCGCCGACAATAACTGATTTAAATTCCAAACCTTTTGCAGAGTGTACTGACATCAAGGTTATCACATCCGTACTTTTATTTTCACCGTCATTCTGATTAAAATCGGCAATCAAAGCAATATTTTGCAAATAAGTTTGCAGCGATTTGTCCGGCACGGTAGCTTCGTCAATGACTTCATCGTTGTTCACAAATTCGCTAATAGCGTCGAGTAAAGCGTTGACGTTATCCATTCTGCCGATACCTTCGAGTGTGGTATCTAATTTCAAAGTATCTAACAAGCCGGATTGTTTCACAATAAATTGCGCCATTTCGTAAGCATTGGCTTTCAAAGCGCGTTGCATGGCGGTTGTCATTAAAGTAATAAAACTTTGAAGCGCGTTTTTTTCGCGTAGTGTGCCTTCATACGCCGGTAGCGTTGACCAAAGTGATTGATTTTTTTCTGCCGCTAAAGCACCTAATTTTTCTACAGTTGCATCACCGATACTGCGACGCGGAAAATTAATTATGCGTCGCAAGGCTTCATCGTCATTCGGATTAGTAATGAGGCGCAAATATGCAATAACATCTTTCACCTCTTTGCGTTGATAGAAAGACATACCGCCATAAACGCGATATTGCAAATTCAGACGGCGCAATGCTTCTTCAAATGTGCGCGATTGTGCATTGGTCCGGTACAAAATGGCAATATCGCTGTTCAGTAAATGGTAGCGATTTTTTTGTTCTAAAATTAAATCTGCCACGCGCTTTGCCTCTTCTTGGTCGGTCGCAGATTTTATAACTTTTATGCGTTGTCCTTCCGGTTTTTCTGTCCAAATTGTTTTTTTAATTTGCCGACGATTGTTGGTAATCACTTCATTCGCTGCATCAACGATATGCGGTGTCGAACGATAATTTTGTTCGAGTTTAAAAACTTTGAGTGCCGCAAAATCTTTTTCAAAATTTAAAATGTTTTCAATCGTTGCACCGCGAAAAGCATAAATAGATTGTGCATCATCACCGACAACGGCAATGTTTTCGTTACTGCCCGGGTATTTTGCTAATTTTTTCAGAATGGCATACTGCAAGTGATTGGTATCTTGAAACTCATCTACCAAAAAATGTGTGAAACGTGTGCGGTATTTTGCTAAAACATCTTCGTTTTGATGCAGTAAAATAAAAGTTTGATACAGTAAATCATCAAAATCCATCGCATCGGAGCGTTTGCACCTGTTGATGTATTCCTGATAAATTTTGTGAATGAAGGGACGTTTTGTGGCTTGGTCTTGCACCATCAACTCATTATTTTGTTCATAAGCTTTAGGAGAAATCAAATTCGTTTTTGCTGATGAAATGCGCGTCAAGATGGCATTTTCATTATAAGTTTCTTTCGCTAAATTCAATTCCTTGATAATTGTGCGCAACAAACTTTTTGAATCTTCGCTATCGTAAATTGTAAAATTAGAAGTATAACCGATTTTTGTCGCTTCCGAGCGTAACAACCGCGCAAATATGGAGTGGAAAGTACCCGCCCAAACACGGGAAGCACGCTCTTCGCCGACAACAAGCGCAATACGCTCTTTCATTTCTTTCGCCGATTTGTTCGTAAAAGTGAGCGACAAGATATTCCAAGGTGCCACACCTTGTTCGATTAAATTGGCGATTCGATAAGTCAGAACGCGCGTTTTTCCGGATCCCGGTCCAGCCACTACCAACGCTGCACCGTTTTCATGCGTGACGGCAGCACGTTGTACATCGTTTAATTCGTCTAAAAAATTGGGCATAAATTTATGAGCTATCAGCCGTCAGCGATCAGCTGTCAGCTTTTCTAAATTTCGATGATTGAAGATTAATTATTTTTTTAACTTCAAGGGCGAAATTACGATACAATTTGTATTTAAGTTGTATTAATTTAAATTAAAACGTTAAAACGTAGAAGATGGGAGCGTGCTTAAACGCGTATTTGTAAATTAAAAAAATGGAATTGTTTAAAGGATTGACTGTAGAAAACAAATTCACCAAATAAGCTTGGTTGGATATAAGTTTTATTTTTAACCGTTGTCGAGGCTTGAAGCCTCGACAACGGTTAAAGTAATTACAATACTATCGCTCTTTCCATTTTTTTAATTGGAGGTAGATGGTTTGTTCCTGTTGAATGAATGAAATTTTTGTTTCGTTGAAAGTAGGTCGCCGCCATTTTACACTCACGTTATTTGAAAGTGCATAAGGTTCGGTCGGAATACCCATATAATTTTGATCAAGGTGGTGGTCATCGTTGATATCGTGATATGCGGTGACGGCATAATCTCCGTTAGGAATATCAAAATCTAATTGCACCGAAGCATTATTTCCCGCAGCTAAACTTTTTGTATAAGTATATTTTTTTGTTTGCAGAAAATTTTCTGCACGGTCATAAATAGCAACACGCACCGAACCGGCGTTTGTCGCGATACCTGAAATTATAACGTGCATCTTCGGTAATGCCGTCTTATTTTGATTTATTTCGGGCGTTAAAAAACTACTTGCACTCCACCAAAAAATAAATAAGCCGTATTTCAACATAGTTTTTTTGTAATTATTATCATGTTTCAACCAATACTGTTCTTATTAAATCTAATAAGTGATGTCAAACACACTACCATTTACGTAATAACCGGCTTTTTATTTTCAATCTTTTGGATTTTGAGAAATTATTAACGAAAAAAAAATTATAAGTTGCAGGTATAGGTTACCGATTATCCTAACTGTTTATCACGCATAACTCATAGCCCCTAAACTATAATCAACTTCACACCAAAACGGCAAATATTTTTTTCTCTCGATACTCGAAACGATCCGTTTTCCAAAATTTCGCTTCCGTGTGGTTGAAAATAATTAAATATCCTTCTGTTAGTCCGAGTCGGTCCGAGTAATCAAAGAGTTGTTCTAATTATTCTTCGTGTCACGCTTTCTTCACCAATTTTAAATAATCCAAAAAATAAACAACTTTTAAAGACAAACTATTATTCATAGGATTGTCGAGGAGGTTGCGGGCATTGTCGAAATAACTGAGTGTGACATCATTACTGCCGTTGAAAATACTATTTTTCCAATTCACTATCATATCACTGCCGGGTGCGAAACGCCACGTGTAACTCGCATCAATATTGAAAATATTAAAATTGGTGTCGTGTAACGAAGTTTTATCGCCTTTAAATCCGGTATAATTTGTGGCTAATAAATTGCCTTGTTGACCGAGTTCAAAAAAATGATTGTATTTAATGCTCGTCCAATAATGGCGTAAACGAAAAGAAACGCCCATTAAATGATTGAAACTCCATTTTAAAATCGGTGCATTCACCACTGTTGTTTGCTCGCGTTCACCCATCAAAATAGCATCTGCATTTAAACCGGCATAACCGACGGCATCACTGTTGCCGGAAACATAATTTATGAAATGATTGTTACGCGTGTAAGTCGTTGTCCAAATCAAAAAAACTTTATCGTTGAAACGAAAACGCGGTGCCACGGTTAAGTCGTATCCGTTATGATTGGCGGCATCTGCATATTGTTTAAAAATTCCTTGCACATCAATCGCTAAAGGTTTATTATAATCCGTAGAAATAAAAGCACCGAACAAATAGTTGGGCGCAATTTTTAAATAGCGGCTGTAATCGCTCGTGCGCGGTTCGTAATAGTCATTACTGCTTGAGGGACGTAAATTAAGATTATATCCGGCGCCAAAACCGGTTATTTTTTTCGGCTGAAAAAATCCCTTCGATTCAACACCCCAACCTGTTGTGATATCCGGAAAATTTAAACGTTGCACAAAAACATCAGTGATTATATTCCATTTGTTAAAAATTCCTTTCGGTTCCGATTGAAAAAAAGCATTCCAAAAACCTATCATTTGCGAATTGGGTCGTTGAATATAACCTAAATCATTGGGGTCGTAGCGATAACTATTAACGTCATTAAACACCCACCACTGATATTTTCCGCCACTTTTTCCGCCTTCAAGTTGATATTTATATCCCCAAGAAGTATTATCGGTATAATGTTTTTGCGAAGCTGCGCCGCTCAACAAAAGGCTGTAAATATTTTTTTTATTTTTTAGTTCAGTTGTAAATCCGGTAACATTCGCATCATAAGCCGCACCGGAACGCATTACATTTGTGTTAATCAGCGTGAAATAAGAATTGTTCGGCAAATTTTTATCGAAAGAAATGACATTGTAATTTGTGAGTGGGGTTACTTGTTCATTTCTGTCATTGCCTTTTATATCGCGCACTGTGGCGTAAGTCGGTGCGGCAATCGCATTTAAAACACCGATACCCAAACCGCCGGGCAAACGTCCGGAAACTTTTGTGGCATTATATAAATTCGCTTGACTTGCCAGATTCGTAACTGTATCGCCGGTTCTTACGTGATTATTGTATAAATCATCTTGAAAAAAACCGGGAACGGCTCCGATGCGGCGCGAATAAAAATAACCGCCTTTGTTAAACAACTCGACACCTTCCGTAAAAAATGGACGGTTCTCATCGTAACGCACTTCAAATGGTGTCAAGTTTACTACTCGCGGATCGGATTGCACTTGTCCGAAATCCGGAATCAAAGTCATGTCGAGGGTGAAAGCATCATTGATACCGTATTTTATATCCATACCGGCATTGAAATTCGTTCCCCAAGAATTTGTTATCGAACCATTATCATTTTTTGTACGATTATTTTGAACATACATAGAAGCAAATGGTGTGGCTTGCAAACGCAACGGTGCTTTTATGCCGGTGATGCCGTCAATTTCTCCGGATTGCGGCACAATACCAATCATTACGGGATTAACAAAGTTCCAAAAACTTTTTTCACGCGCGCGTCGCGTACTTCGAGCGAAATTAATCCGCCATTTTTGTTCTTTATCATTCGAAAAACGAATCGCGGAATACGGAATCGCCATTTCCACCGTCCAACCTTTATCCGTAATTTTAGCTTGCGCTTCCCAAACGGCATTCCAAGTAAAATCTTCGGTGAAACCGTTCTCGCCGCCGGCAAAATGCCGCGAATCAGCTTGAACACTTTCGGGCGTGACAATAAAAGCATAACCATTATTACCGTCGTGATAAGTATCAATTAAAACGCCGAACCAGTCCGTTTTAGCGGCACCGATTTGATCGCGCAAAATAAGTTCTTTTGAAATACTGTCCGGATGTACATCAAACATAGTTGCACCGATATAAACTGCTTTATCGTCGTATAACACGCGCACTTCGGTCGGAAAAGTGGCGGGCTTACCGGTATTGAGTTCCGTTTGAATAAAATCTTTCGCCACCGGCACCGTCAACCACTCCGGTTCATCGAGTACGCCGTCGAGTTTTATTTTGCTTGTGCTGCGCATAGAGGTAGTGTGCTTGCGTTCGGTTTGCGCTTGTGTTTCGGCAATAAAAAAGAAAAAGAAAAAGAGTAGGAGTGGGTTTTTCATTATTATTGATACAGGTATGGGAAAATTATTTCTTTAATTACTAAGCAGATTCTCTACTTCTGCTTTTAATGTAGGCAAGTGGTTAATTATAATATTCCAAATCTCAGCATTTTCAACTTCATCATAACCGTGTGCTATTTTGTTTCGGGTATTGATAATTTTTCTACCATTAGTAATATTAATTTCAGGGTTAAATTCTAGCAAATGTTTGGTAGCTTCGCCTATAATTTCTATGTGCCTTTCTACGGCTGCTTGTTTCATTTTGCTTTTTTCGTAAGTACTAAACAATTTTTTCTTACCTCTACAAATTCATTAATACAATCGATACTATTCAAAATATCCGATAAATATTTATTTTCCTGAATGCTCATAAATAAGATGTTTGGTATTGTCAAGTTCTTTTATAAAATAAGGATTTTTCAAAGACCTTTCGGTAAGCAAATCAATTTTACGAGAAGTCAAATGCTCTAATTCATCTTCCAAATCCCAAATACTCTGACCCACTTCTAAAGGATTAGAATAATCTAAAAAATTTATTAAAATGTCTATGTCGCTGAAATCATTAAATTTATCGGATAGTACAGAACCAAAAGCATAAGCGTTTTTAAGTTTATGCTTTTTAAATAATTCAATAACTTTGGGTAGGTATGGTTGTATGGCACTGTTTATCATATTTCAAATATTTAGTGGTTCTTAATTTTATTTTTCTCATCCACATAAACAACAATCGGTTCGTGGTGTTTCAGTTCGTCCGGTTGCATCCACGCGAAAGTCATAATGATAATAATATCATCCACTTGAACCATGCGCGATGCGGCACCATTTAAGCAAATTACGCCCGAACCGCGTTCACCTTTAATGGCATACGTTTCAAAGCGCGCACCGTTATTATTATTGACAATAAAAACTTTTTCGTGTACTTGAATGTTGGCGGCTTCCAATATGTCTTCATCAATCGTAATGCTGCCGGCATAATTCAAATTTGCCTCCGTCACATGAGCGCGATGAATTTTAGATTTTAAAGCTTCTAAGAACATTTTATTAATTATGGGTTGTTAATCGTTAGTTGTTAATTTACGATTCCATTATTAAGCGTAAAACGATTAGTCAAACTTGTAACTAACAGCTAACAATTAACAACTATTTAGTTTCCTGCGCGTTTGCGCATATCTTTTGAAAATAGGTTTGAACTGCCGTGTTTTTTAGTTTTCATGGATGTCGTAAAAGATTTTGTCGGACAACCGACTCCTTTACTGCACGCCGTGAAAAACACAACACTACAACATAAAATAAAAAAAAAGGATTTTATCAGAAGGTGCATGGCGAAAATTATTTTTTTGATTCTTTATTTAGACACTGAACGTCTTTTTAGAAACGGAATAAAGCGTTATTTATTTATTAAGGCAAAGTTAGAATGTTTATTTGGGTTTTACAATTCTTCTCGCTATTCTAAAATCGCCTCGAGCATAAAAAAATTTTACGAATGATAATAAAACAAAAAAAATAATCCAAAATAACTTATTTTTGTTGGGTTTATTTTCAAGTTCATTAATTCGCCCATCCAAACCGAATCGAATTAATCAATAACCGATAACTAATAACTAATAACTAATCATGATATCCAATCGTCGTTCCTTCCTAAAACTTTCCGGAGTACTCGCTATCGGGTTTTCTTTACCGGATATTTTGAATGCCAAACATCTCACCGTCATTACCGACGCTGCGGATTTAGAATTGATACCGTATGTACTAATAACGAAAGACAATAAAATAACTATTCTTTGTCCGAAACCGGATATGGGTCAAGGTACAACGCAATCTATGCCAATGCTTGTCGCGGAAGAATTGGAGGTGAGTATGGATCAAATTGCGATAAAATTTACGAACGGTACCGAAAAATACGGAGCGCAAGGTTCAGGCGGCTCGTCGTCAGTGCGCACACGTTGGTTGCCGATGCGTCAAGCCGGTGCTGCGGCAAAAGAAATGCTGATTAAAGCTGCTGCTAATAAATGGAAAGTTTCCGAAACAGATTGCTATGCCGAAGGCGGAAAAGTTTTTAATAAAATTACGAAAGTAAGTTTTACCTACGGTGAATTAGTAGACGATGCTTCGTTATTGGAAGTGCCGAAATCGCCGAAACTAAA
>JAYTNA010000192.1:0-1609 GCA_043748865.1 Saprospiraceae bacterium | reverse complement strand
ATACTGCCCGCGTTTGAAAAAATTCTTCGACCCGTTGTAGGGAGATCTGAAATTGAAATTAAATTCGTTCCTTGTTTAAAATAATACTCTAAAGTACCTGAAACACGTCCGTTTTTATTGGAAAAATCTATTGCTGCATTGTAAGTAGCAGTTTTTTCTCGATTTAAGGTTGTATCGCATTCAGGGCCGGAAATTGAAAAACTATTCCAAAGAGACCTCAAATTAATACCGCTTTGATTGCCGACAACGCCGTAACCGACGCGCAATTTCAAATCGGATAATAAATTTTTTTCTTTAATAAATTTTTCTTCTCCAATTTTCCATGCAAAAGAAACACTTTGAAACACTGTGGACTGAACAAGCGGCTTAAGTCTTTGATAAAAATAATTATTGAAATTTTGAAAAGTACCGGTACGCAAAGTTGCGGATAAAAGGTATTTATTTTTAAAAGCATAATTTAACCGTCCATAATAATTCAGAGTTGTACTTTGTATCGTCCCGATAGTAGAATCATTTTTTAAAACACTATAATTTTGCTTCTCTGTACCCGCCTTTATTTCAATATCGCTTTTCAAAGAAGGAATTTCTTTTGCGTAGTTCATATAAAAATTAAATGATTGGTTGTTTAAAGTTTGTTCATAAGTTTTATAAAAACCTTTTAGATAAGACGCACTTGCTAAACTTTCCGGCTTCGAATCTGCTCTGACTGTTGAAGTATGATTTTTACCCCAATTCATGCTGATGTGTAAATCCGGAAAAAAATGCAATTTATAATCAAGTTGAACATTGCCAATCACACGTGTAGTATTATTTTTCGATACTTCTTGATTGAGTAAACTGACCGGATTTTGCACAAAATTTAGAAATATAGGTTTCCCGTTATTATCAAACACTTCTGTGTAGCCGCCGAATTTATTATTACCACTTAAAACGGGTTGAGTCGGATCGAAAAACAAAGCGTCGTAAATAGCAATCGGATCTGCAAATCTGTTTTTAGTGTTTGATGCGTTGAAATTAATTTGTGCCGTCAAATGATTTTTAAAAAAATTTGGTGATAAACTTAATGCACCCGTAGTGCGTTCTAAACCATTGTTTAATAATAAGCCTTTTTGATTAGCATATCCGCCCGAAACTCGAAACGGTATGTCGGCTATATTACCTGTTGCACTTAAATTATTATCACTGCTAAAACTATTTTTATAAATTTCATTTTGCCAATTCGTATTGGCTGAACCAAGTAAAGCAATGTGCGTGGCATCGCTGTATTTTTTTACGGCTGCTCTGAAATCGTCGGCACTTAAAACCGGCACTTCACCCGTTCTTTGTGCATAGGATGTTGTTGAATTAAAATTTATTTGTAGTCCTTTATCAAATTCTTTTTTTGTCGTCACCAAAATAACACCTGCTGTGCGGGTGCGCCGAAAATCGCTTGTGCCGTAGCATCTTTTAAAACTGTGATAGATTCTATATCATTCGGATTAATTAAATTTAGAGGGTTATCGGTATTAGCTACTTCTTCGAGAGATAAATTAGTCGTGTAAATAGGCATACCATCTATTACAAAAAGCGGTTCATTGCTTCCGTAAAGCGAACTTGTGCCGCGAATACG
>JAYTNA010000191.1:0-5559 GCA_043748865.1 Saprospiraceae bacterium | reverse complement strand
GTTTGCGTTCAAACCATTTTAGCCGGACAGGCTTGCAATTATGAAATTAAATCCGGTGAGTGTTATAAAATAATGACAGGCGCATCTGTTCCGCTTTCTGTCGATATGGTTATTAGAGTAGAAGATTCTATGGTGAGTCAGTTAGCCGGTCAGTCAGTTAGTCAATTAGTCGAGTTTACAACTTCGGAAAACTTAAAAAAATATCAAAACATTGCGCGACGCGGCGAAGATACTGCGGCAAATACGCTTGTAATTCCGAAAGGAACGCATATTACACCGCAAGTAATTGGCGCATTAGCTTCATTCGGCAAAGGAAAAATTTTATCAGAAAAATTGCCGCGAGTGACAATTATTTCTACCGGTGATGAAATCGTCGGCGTAAATGACGCTGTTTTGCCGGTTCAAATTCGCAATAGTAATCAACACGTTTTGCAGGCGATGTTGCAAAAGCACCAAATAAAAAATATAAAACTTGTGCGCGTTAAAGATAATAAAAAACTTTTACGCACCGGTCTTGAAAAAGCAGTAAAAAATTCCGATTTGCTATTAATAAGTGGCGGTGTTTCGGCAGGCGATGCAGATTTTGTTCCACAAATTTTAAATGATATCGGTGTCGAAAAAATTTTTCACAAAACAAAAATTCGCCCGGGAAAACCGATGTGGTTCGGAAAAAAACCGGATGGTTGCACCGTTTTTGCACTGCCCGGAAATCCTTTATCATGTCAAACTACTTTTAAGTTATTTGTCGAACCGTATTTGACAAAATGTTTCGGAACAAATACAACCGGCATTTACCAATTTCCGATGGCAGAACAACGCATAAAAAAAACGGATTTAGACGAATTTTTTCCGGTTATGTTGCAAGGCGTTCCGACACAGGTGCATATAAAAAAATTTAACGGTTCCGGTGATATCACTGCCGGTTTATTTTCGGAAGCAATGGCGTGGCAAACAGCCGATAAACAGATTTTAGAAAAAGGGGATGTTGTTCAAGTGTTTTTGTTTTGAATTGATTAATTTTACACTAAAAAGTTAAGCTGCCAACTTATTATGATTAAAATTGGATACAGTGCCGTAGATTTGGAGGAGAAATTTATTAAAAGTGTTTATAAAAGAAATATTGAACGCCGGCATAAAGATTGTGAACTGATACATTTTGCTACGGAAAGAGACGGATATGATGCGCTCAATAGTGGGAAAGTAATAACTGCACTGGCAATTTCCTTAGAAAATCTATCGACGAATTTACCGGAAGGCTTAGTGATTGCGGGACTTTCTGCACGTAATGCTTGTGAAGTATGTTTAATTACTTTTCCGACATCAAGCTACAGTGATGCACTTTTTAATTTGCCCGAAAAACCGCTCATTGCGCATTGGTCAGGTATCATTGCGGAACAATTTAAAGAAATAATTCCGGCAGCACGTTTTTTAAATTATGCTAATGCAGATGAAATTCTGCTTGAATTAGAAACCATTGTTGAGTTTAAAAAAACTATAAAAAAGAATTTAGGTTTAAATAATTCATCAGAACTTGCCGATGCTATTAACGGCGGAGTGGTATCCAAAACTTTTTTATCCGGTAATCGTAAAATTAATGACGGCGAATTGGAAGAAATTCCATTCGATTCTTCAGAAATAACTTCTTTGCCGGGTGCCGGTGTCGTTGCTTTTTTGGCAAAAGCAGATGACATAAATACGCGCCGTTTTTTAAAAAATATTCATAATCCGGAAAGTGGTGAGTTGACAAATGTGGAAAGAAAATTAAAAAAAATGTTCGACGATAAAGATATTGCCGCGTTTTGCAAAAAAGATGATGCGGGTAACTATCATCTTTTTGCGACGGCACTTGTCAACGGACAGCTGAAACGCTGTCGCATTTCTCAATCTACTTTTTTTGAATTAGCAGAAAAGGCGTATTCTTTGTTAATTGGTTGATTAATTAGTTGGTTTTTGAATCAGATTTTCAGAATTTTTAGAATGAATACGTAGTTTACAAATAATTTGTACGTTCACATTTTATAAATTCTGAAAATTCTGTTTCGGAAAATATAAATGAAATAAAAATGAAAGAATATACTTACATCAACGGAAAATTTTTACCGAGTAAGAAAGCCATGATTCACGTTTCAGATTTAGGTTTGGTGCGCGGCTATGGCGTTTTTGATTTTTTCAGAGCGATAAATGGCAAGCCGATTTTCTTGGAAGATCATCTCGACAGATTTGAATTTTCAACAAGTATGTTGTCGCTCAAAATTGCATTGTCGAGAGAAGAACTCAAAGAAAATATTCTGAAAATTATAGAAATGAATCCGCATGACCTGCTCGGTGTAAAACTCATTGCTACGGGCGGAAATTCCGAAGATGGTTACACACCGACAACACCGAATTTATTTATGTTAGCGAAACCGTTTAAATTCGCCGAATATGATAAACCTTTAAAACTTTTGCCGGTCGAGTATTGTCGTGATATGCCTTTGATAAAATCTTTAAATTATATAAAACCTATTTCAGTTTTGAGCGATCAACGCGCTGCAGCTGCAGATGATGTCTTGTATCATAAAAACGGATGCATCAGCGAATCTTCGCGCAGCAATATTTTTATCGTGAAAAACGGTGTAATAATTACACCCGAAAAAAATGTACTCGCCGGCGTGACACGCAAAAATGTTCTTAAATTAGTAGAAAAAAATAATTTTCCTTTGGAAATACGTGATGTAACGTTGGAAGAAACACTGAACGCCGATGAAATTTTTACAACCGGCAGTACTAAACGTATCGTTCCTGTTACTCAAATCGGCGATAAATTTTTCCCGTCCGGAAAAATGACGCGTCGACTCTATGAAATACTTTTGGAAAACGAAAAATAAGTTAGTTGGTTTGTTAGTTGGTTGGTTGGTTTTAAATTAATGAACCAACTAACGAATTAACTAACTAACTAAGCAACTAACCAACCAACTAACCAACTCAATACTCTCTTTTCAAATCAATATTCACCTTCGTACCGACTTTAATCGGAATCGTATCTAGTTCAGTATTTGAAAGTTCGAGACCGAAATCTTCGGTAGTGGGCAAACTTATTTTTTTTAACAGGCGATAAAAGCGTACAATAAATTGATTGAGCGGACTCAATAAATCATCAACCGAAACGCGACTGTTGATGAGGATAAATTTAAAATCTGCAGGTAAATTATATTCTCTTAAACTGTTGTAATGACTCAGTTCATCTACTTCGTTATTGTTTTGCATATCTTCAACAATTTTCGAGAACATTAAATTGACTTTGTGTTCTACTTTAAAGCCGAATTTAAGTTTTACAAAAAAAACTTTACCGGGTACTAAAGTAGATACTTTATAACTTTTTACGAACGGGTCGTCCACAATATCAACATGAACAAACCAATAAATATCTGCACGACGCGGGCGTTTTTTGAAAATAGAATAAACGATATTTGAATCAATCATTTGATCATTGCTAGACATAGACATATAAACCAAATTTGTGGCTTCTTTTGGTATAGAATTATCGTCAATCATCGCTTCAAGCATCGGAATGTACGGTTTGATGTCAACAAAACTCGAATGAAGTTTACGCAATTCTTTAGCTTGATACCACATATAAATACAGAAAATGAGGATACCCGCAATTAATATACTTACCCAACCACCGTGCGGAAATTTTCTGAGGTTGGAAACCATGTATGCCATTTCAACAACCACAAGCAGCACGCCTACAAAAATGAGAAATGGTTTCGAACGTCTTCTCATGTTGAAATAGTGCATCATTAGCAAACTCGTCATTAACATATTCAGTATGATGGCTAAGCCGTAAGCAGCATCCATATTAGATGATTTTTCAAAATGCAAAACGATACCGATACAACCTGCCATTAAAAACCAATTGATACTCGGAATATAAATTTGACCTTGCATTTGTGTCGGATAATTGACTTTCATATTAGGCCAAAGTTTTAATTTCATCGCTTCATTCACTAAAGTAAAACAACCGGTAATGAGGGCTTGACTCGCAATAATTGCAGCCATCGTAGAAATAGCGATACCGAACGGTAAAAATTCCGGTGACATGAGCGCGTAAAAAACACTATCTGCTTCAAAAACTTTTCCGTTATAATGATTCATTAAAAGTGCTGCTTGACCTAAGTAGCACATCAAAAGTCCGATAAACACGCCCACCCAACTCACACGAATATTATCACGTCCGCAATGACCTAAATCGCTGTATAAGGCTTCACCACCGGTTGTGCATAAAAAAACTGCACCGAGTAACCAAAACCCGTGCAGATGTGTGAGTTCTCCGCGATAATTCGTAACCAAGTTGATAGCATAGTAAGGGTTAAACGCTTTCAATACCGCCGGATATTTTATGATTTGATTCAAACCCAAATAGGCAATCATGCCGAACCAAATCAACATAATTGGTCCGAAAGTTTTTCCGACGACGTTGGTGCCGAATTGCTGAAAAACAAAAAGAATTACGAGAATCACGAGTACAATCGGCACTGTATTTATTCCGGCAAAAGTTTTCAAACCCGTCAAACCTTCGACAGCAGATGCGACAGAAATAGGTGGCGTGATAAAACCATCTGCAATTAAAGCACCGCATCCAATAATGGCGGGATAAATCACCCAATGCGTTTTGTAACGCCGTACCAAAGCGTATAAAGCAAAAATGCCGCCTTCTCCCCTATTATCAACACTCAAGGCTAAGTAAACGTATTTGAAAGTGGTAATAATGACAAGCGTCCAAAAAACGCAAGAAAAGCCGCCGTAAGCTAATTCTTCCGTAATTTTTTCATTGCCTACTATAGCTTTCATTACATACAACGGTGAAGTACCGATATCCCCGTAAATAATACCGAGCGTTACAAGCAATCCGCCAAGACTTAGTTTGGTGTGGCTATTAGTATTCATTTTTATTAGAAAATTGTATTTTTTCCGGTTTCTATTAAGTTTATAAAAAAACGCGCAAATATAGTCGTGTTTGTGTTCTCTTACAATAAATTTTCTGTTTCGAGGATATCATGCCGACATAAAGAAGCATTTATGACAATCAAAAAAAATTCGCAAAGCTTGTAATCTTTTTATTGAATTTTAATTTCGACGTGTCGGCACGAAAAAGATACTAAAATTGAAACGTGTTGCTTTCGGAAAAGAATTATTAATTTTAAAATTTTTTATGCCTAAAAGAATCTAAAAGTAAAATGTGTTGCTTTCGCAAAGGGATTTTTAATTTTTAATTTTTAATTCTTTTATGTCCTACTTTTGCGAATTATAATTGAAATAAGAATGACCACAAAATTACCATACAGTAAAATTATTTTCGGTCTGAAAGTGCATCAATTGCGTGAAGGATTAAATTTGTCGTTTGTAGAATTGGCGGCGTTGACGGGTATGTCCATATCATATCTCAATGAAATTGAAAAAGGGAAAAAATTTCCGAAGCAAGATAAAATAGTTTTTCTTGCCAAAGCACTCAATACAACACCCGAAAATTTAGAAAACGCCGAACTGCCAAAAAATTTACAACCCCTCGACGAATTA
>JAYTNA010000190.1:0-2863 GCA_043748865.1 Saprospiraceae bacterium | reverse complement strand
CTAATTCTGATGTCGCCGATTGGTGGAGTGGTTTGGTAGGCGAAGGAAAATTTTTTGATCCCGAAACGCATTTTATTGTTTGTGCCAATATAATTGGTTCACACTATGGTTCAACAAGTCCGTTGAGTATTGATAAGCGCACGAATAATTTCTACGCAAAAAAATTTCCGACTATTTCTGTTCGAGACATTGCGCGAGCGCATCAACTTTTGGCAAAAAAATTGGGTATTGAAAAAATAAAAATTGCTATCGGCGGCTCAATGGGTGGACAACAAGTTTTGGAATGGGCAATTCTTCAGCCGGATTTATTCGAGAAAATTGCGCTCATCGCTTGCGGTGCGCAAATGACTCCTTGGAGTATTGCACTCAACGAAACACAACGCATGGCAATTGAAGCCGATGCTACTTTTACTGACGATGCCGTTGCAAAAATAAAAACACGCGAACAACTCGTAAAAGCCGGCGCGCGCGGTATGGAAGCTGCACGCGCTATCGGTATGTTGAGTTATAGAAGTTATACCGGTTATAATTTAGCGCAAGCTGATGATTCGGATAAATTAGATGCGTTTCGCGTTCAATCATACCAACGTTATCAAGCGGATAAATTACGCAAACGTTTCAATGCTTTGAGTTATACTTCAATTTCAAAAACGATGGACTCGCACAATGTCGGCAGAAATCGCGGCGGAGTTGCATTAGCATTGAAACAAGTGAAAGCAAAAACTTTAGTGGTTGGTATTCAAACCGATATTTTATTTCCACTCGAAGAGCAAATTATTCTGGCGGCACATATTCCGGATGCACGTTTGGAAGTGATACAATCTAAATTTGGTCACGATGGTTTTTTAATTGAGTTTGATCAAATGCACGCGCTGTTAATGAAGTTTTTGCAAAAATAAATTATTAGGGAGAATCCGAAAAAACTTCTAACAAATCAAAAGCAAATGTTACCAAATTTGTCATGGCATGTTGACTTCACAAAAAAAAATCGCGCAAAGAAAAATTAATTTCTCTGTGCGATTTTTTTTGAATTTATTTTTTGAAAAATTATTTTTCAAAAAAATAAAAAAAATTATTTTGAAAAATATTTTTTTGAAATCAAAACGTCTGAGCAACTCATTATCTCGGAGAAAAAATTTTCAATAAATTTATTTGGTTTGAGTTTGAGCCGGTTTATTAATACCAAACAAATCATGCGGTTTTTGAATAAAACTACCATTGAAGAGTAAGGAAATGAAATAGATGTATAAAACTAAACCTAAAACAATAAAAATCTGTGCAACAGAAGTTTTTTGAATTTCTTGTCTCGATTTTATATCACAAATTTCGCCCGGGCAGTATTGAGCTTTCTCTTTATAAATCCAGCCGTATATTTTACAACCAACACAAATGCCGAAAGCCGTTTCACAAAACAATAAAATTAAACAGACTAAACAAGTTAAACCGGTGGGAGGTCCGTAGGCGTTTATAATATCAAACATTACAAACATGAGCGAACCTAACGTGATTCCAATTAACCAGGCAAACTTTTTTTGTTTGGCTCCAACATATTGTGGTGTTTGATTTCTCACAATTAAACGTCCGAGAATCAGAATGGGAGAAAATTTAGGATTGATAAAAACGCGAATGAGTAAATCTGTAAGAAAAATAATGATGCCGTATTTTATGATAATAAAATTTCCTTTAAAAAGTATGAGCATCAAAGCGGTGTACATCATTAGAAAAAGAATACCGGCACCGGCTCTAATTTCTCTTTCGTTTAAAACAGGTATAGTGTAACCTTCAACAGTTTCTCCAAAATTTATTATTTTCATTGTCTTAGTTTTATTATTGCAAATTTCAAAGAAATTATATTAAAGCATTTTATTTTTCGACAAAAGAATGATTTATATCGGTGAAAATTATATTTACGCGTATTTCCCAAATCTACATCACAAAAAAATAACTCTCGCGGAAAGGCATGTTTAAAGCAGGGCGGATTTTTTAATCTGCTTTTTGTTGGCTTTGGTTTTTTTTTGAATAAAAAAAACCAAAGCTCGTGAAAGTCTTCAGACTTTTCACGCACTATTAGAGCGTCTCTGACGCGAGTAAACGGTTCGTTATTTTTGAAAAACAGGGTGTGTTAAACTGATATTCTGCAAACAACCGGTGTATATTTGAGTTTTGAACAAAAAACAAAGTAACAACAATGAGCAGATACAAAATTTGGGAACAACAGGGTTTAAATTATTTGACGCTGACTGTCGTTGGTTGGATAGATATTTTCAGCCGTCAACGTTATCGCGATATTATTTTAGAAAGTTTGCGCTATTGCCGAGAGAACAAAGGTTTGCACGTTGTCGGGTGGGTAATCATGTCGAATCACATACATTTAATTGTTTTCACCGAATCTTTGGATTTAAGTGATGTGCTGCGCGATTTCAAAAAATTTACGGCGCACAAGATTTTGGAAAGTATTCGTCAAGAACCGGAAAGTCGCCGCGAATGGTTGTTGCACATGTTCAAATATTTTGCGGAAGTGAACACTAAAAATCGAAATTTTCAATTTTGGCAACAAGATAATCATCCGATAGCCTTATGGACTTTGCAAGTGATTTGGCAAAAATTGGATTATATTCACAACAATCCGGTGCGTGCCGGCATCGTTGCCGATACGACCTATTATATCTACAGCAGTGCCGGAGATTATTTCACCGCTAAAAAAGGTTTACTCGACATTGATTTGATTGAACCGATCGGTCCCGTTTTGCCGACAGGTTACTACTAATTACGCTCGTCGGAGACGAGCTTGATAGTTAATTGAAGACAAGAAGTCTTCAACCAGCGTTCGAGTTTTTTTGGGGAACATGGTGTGCGAGCTGGG
>JAYTNA010000189.1:0-10064 GCA_043748865.1 Saprospiraceae bacterium | reverse complement strand
CCGTTAAAACGAAGCAAAAAGTCGCCGGATGCTTCCGAACAATTGACGGAGCTAATCGTTACGCCCGTATTCAAGGAACTTCGCGCCGTGTGCAGCACTCACATTTTATACAAAGCACCTTTCGCGTGCTAAATAGTTACGAAAAAATTAGGAAAAAAAAATTTATTTTATATTGTGAAAAATATTTTTTTTTCACAATTTTTTTTTAAGTTTTCACAAATGACTTTTAATCAATAAATTATTTCGACGCGTTAACAAATTAATAAAAAAAAATTGTAACATTGCACCAAAAATGTTCTTGTCGAATTAAAATCCTCGCCTCATCTTTGTACTGTTTAAGAATATGTTCATGGGATTATAACATTTGCAGCGTATAGCAAGCCGTTGTTCTTTGTTACCAACTATAACTTTCTACAAAACAAACGTAGTTTTCCATACAGATGAGATAACAATGAGGGAACTATAACAAACTAACACTGTGGCTTTTTTGATTTTAAAAATTGTAATAAAAGAATAAGCGGAAAATTTATTTTTCGCAACAAACAACGGCTTGCAAATATGTTTTAAGAATTAAAAATTAAGAATTATAAAAATTGTCAACTGTCAATTGCCAATTAAAAAGATATACAATCAAAATTATACACACACATTTTTTACTTGTGTAGTATTTTTTAGAGTGAAAGATTAATATGTTCATGGGATTATAATTTGCGGGACGGGCTACGTACAAACGTAACCCGTTTTTTTTTGTCTTTTTTTATAAATTCATTAGACAGTTATTATTTTTGTATTTTTACGCTTTGAGACATAATTTTTTTTATTAAAAAGTGTAAGTTTGTAAGTTTTAATAAGGATTAACATCATTAGACCTATACCATTACTCGAAAAATCAAAATGCAACATGAAAGAATCGGATTTCATTGAACTTAATCATGAAAAATGGCGATATTATGAATCGTTTCTGGAAGACAATGTTATTCCTGATGTCGAAGTAATGCACCAAGCATTGATTGAAACTGCCGATGATTTATCTTATGCGCGTACATTTTACGCCAATCGCGCCATAAAATCTTACTTGAACGGCTTACTGCAACGTTTATCCGCTAAAATTTTTGTGCCGCGTCGCACGTTTCGGCGCAACTTTCTCGATTTTTTTACTGAAGATTTGCCTCTCGCAGTTTATCAATCGCGCACTGCTTTTATGTGGGCTTTTATTTTTTTCCTGATTTCATTCATTATCGGTTATTTTTCAAGCGTCATGGACGAACATTTTACGCGCACCATGCTGGGCGAAAGTTATGTGAAAATGACAGAGGAAAATATTAACCACGGCGACCCTTTAGCAGTTTACAAATCCGGTGGTCATGCGGATATGACATTCGGTATTATGTTTAATAATATCATCGTTTGCTTTCGTTATTTTCTTGCCGGTATTTTCGGCGGTATCGGTTCGGTTGCTTTGATGATGATTGAAGGCGTACGGCTGGGGAGTTTTTTACAATTTTTCGCTCGACATAAATTACTCGGCGAAGCCAATTTAACGGTTTGGATGCACGGCATTCTCGAAATTTCAGCAATGGTCATAGGTTGTGCGGCGGGTATGACTGTCGGTAAGGGTTTATTGTTTCCCGGAACACTCACACGCATACAAGCATTTCAAATTTCGGCACGACAAGGCACCAAAATATTTATCGGAACGCTTCCCATGCTCGTTATTGCCGCTCTTATTGAAGGTAATCTTACGCGAGAAACTAAAATTGGTGATGGCTTCCGTTCATTTTTTATTTTTTTCTGGGCTTTCGCACTCCTTGCTTATTTTTTATGGTACCCCTATTACAAAAGTAGAAAAGGTTTTAAGTCGACAAGTAATCTCGAAAAAATTCCGTATGACAGTAAACGTCTGTTGGAAGTGAATACTATAAAAACTTCCGGCGATATTTTGGGCGATACCTTTAGTTTGTTGCGCGTCGGTAAAAGTTTTTTATTAACGATGTCAGCGGCGTTGAGTACTTTATTTTGCCTTGTTTTTTTTCTGCTCTCCCAAAAACCGGCAAACGATACGCTTGATTTGAATGCACCTTTTTTTCAACATTGGCTCATGATTAGTCAGTTTTTTAATAATGAAAACATACCTTATCTTTTTATCTTGAACACCGTACTTCTAACTGCGTTGCATTTATTCGTATTTCGTTTTTTTTACGGCAAAGCCTTTCCCTTCGCTCCAACTTCGGGTTTATTTTCAGGAAAAACTTTTTTACTGATTTTATTTATGCAACTCGCTTTTATGTGGTTGATAAATATCACCGGTTCAATGCTTTTTGTTTATTTTTTAACGCTGCCTTACTTGGTAATGTGGCAATATAATTTTTGGCAAAATGTCAAAAGTAACGTAATCTCAGCGCGACACGATATACTTACGCGATTGCGACAAAATTTTGGATTTGTTTTTGGCACTTACGCGCTTGTACTATTGCTCACGTATTTCCTTTTTACGCTCTCCGATTATTTATTCTCGGAACTTTATATATGGTTAGTAAGTTGGAATTTATCTTTTTTAGAGGGGCGTTTCCATACTCAAGCAGCAACGGTGATAACGACTTGGATTTCTGTTTTTGCTTTTTACGTGTTCTATGCCATTAATATTTTGGCTTTAATTTCCGTATATTATGTCACCGGAGAAATTACAAATGCCGACGGTTTAAGAAATAGAATTGAATCTATTCAAAAGTTGACAAATATTCGAGGAATAGTGAAGGAATAATGGTTAGTTGTTAATGATTAATGGTTAATGCCGGCGTTTTGTTTAAAAATTCTTACTTGCGTTTAACTATTCTTTCATTTACAATTAACGATTAACAATTAACAACTAAAAAAAATGGGTTTAATTGGCAGATTAGTCAAGCGTACTTTCAAAATAGCGAATCGTGTGCAAGGTTTGGGTATGACACCGCTCGAATTGCAGCGCAAAACGCTGCGCCGTTTGTTACGCAAAACGCAATTCACGGCATTTGGTTTGGCTTTCGATTTTTCAAATATCTTGTACGCTTCCGATATGATTCGCGCTTTTCAAGACCGCGTACCGATTTTTGATTACGATAAAATGCACGACGAATGGTGGTATCGCGCACTGAACAATGAACCCAATATATCGTGGCCTGGAAAAATAGAATACTTCGCACTCAGTTCCGGTACTTCGGGTGCACCGAGTAAATACTTGCCGATGACAAATGAAATGGTGAAAGCTATACGAAAAGCCGGATTTAAAACTTTTTTTGCCGTTACTAAATTTGGTTTGGAATCGGAATTTTTTACTAAAAAAGGTTTGTTCATCAGCGGAACTACTTCTTTGAAAGATAAAGGCGG
The DNA here is from genome assembly GCA_043748865.1 of Saprospiraceae bacterium. Lineage (GTDB taxonomy): Bacteria > Bacteroidota > Bacteroidia > Chitinophagales > Saprospiraceae > JAAFJT01. The sequence goes on along the minus strand of JAYTNA010000189.1, from coordinate 6,701 downwards.
TTATTATGTCGGCGATATGAGCGGCATTAATTTGAAGAAAAGACCATTTTGGCTTTTAAATTTTTCGAGACCCGGCAATCGCATTCAAAGTATTCCGGATTGGAGTAGACGCTTACATGTGATTGCACGCAATGCGCGAAAATGGGATATTGCTTATATTTCCGGTATTCCGACATGGGTGCAGTTGATAATAGAAAAAGTAGTGGAATATAATAAAGTAGAAAGCATTCACGATATTTGGCCTAATTTCCGCGTTTTTGTTCATGGCGGTATTGCTTTTGAACCGCATAGAAAAGCATTTGAAGCATTGGTGCGCAAGGATATGATTTATATTGACACGTATTTAGCGAGCGAAGGTTTTATTGCTTTTCAAAATCGCCCTGAAACAAATGCGATGGCGTTGATACTCAACAATGGCATTTTTCATGAATTTATTCCTTTTAATGATCAAAATTTTGATGGCGACGGACGTGTCATCGGCAGTCCGCGTGCTTATCATGTCGGCGAAGTGGAAACTGGAAAAGAATATGCAATTGCCATCACGACTTGTGCCGGTGCTTTTCGCTACCTCATCGGCGATACGGTTAGATTTACGGATGCGCAACGCAAAGAAATTATTATCACCGGACGCACGAAGCATTTTATCAGCGTCACCGGCGAACATTTATCCGTTGACAATATGAATCATGCCGTCAGTTACGCTGCCGAACAATTAAACACGGATGTAAAAGAGTTTACAGTTTCTGCCATTACAACACCCACCGGATTTGCGCACCGTTGGTACATCGGTTGCGAACCACTGGTGCATGCACATACTTTTAAAAATTTATTGGATAAACATTTGCGCGTCATCAACGATGATTACGCCACCGAGCGCGATAATGTTTTGCGCGAACCGCAAGTGGAACTCATTCCGCCGAATGTATTTTACGAATATTTGAACGAACAAGGCAAGGTAGGCGGTCAAGCAAAATTTCCGCGTGTGATGAAAAAAGAGACTTTCGCCGAGTGGGAAAAATTTGTCTCCGGTTATTCAATTAAGAATTAATTTTGAAAATCTTTTTTTGAAAATCTAAATGTTGAATAAATATTTTTTTCGCAATTAGTTTAAATTAACCAACAAATATTGCAATACTTCTCGCCGAGTGCTTTTTTATACGGTTTGCCGGTCGGATTTCTATTCTGCATCGCATTGGGTCCCATCTTTTTTTTATTAATTAAAAGCAGTATCGAAACCGGATTTTGGTATTCTTTATTCATCGTCATTGGAGTTGTACTTGCCGATGCCACTTTATTGGCAATTGCATACGGCAGTATTCAAGCATTTTTACCGAAAAGTAATATAGATGTCACTTATTGGATACAAATATTCGGCGGATTTTTATTGACAATAATGGGCGTGAGTACAATTGTAAAACGGGCGCAATCGGTAGAAAAAATTAAAATTGAAAAATCTACACTCATCATAAAAAATTTGTCAAAAGGTTATTTAATGAACGTCGTAAATCCCGCCAATTTTATGGAGTGGGTCGGTACTGCCGGCATTCTAAAATCGAAATACCATTTCGAGGTTTTTGAGAACGTCAGTTTTTTTACAGGTGCATTATTGGCTGTTTTTTTTACGGAATTAGGTATCGCTTATTTTGCCGCACGTTTGCGCAAAGTTTTAAAACCATCTATTATTGAGATAATCAATATCATAACCGGTATTTTATTTCTTGCTTTCGCAGTTTGGATGTTTATCGAGGCATATAAATCTAAATGAACAATGAACAAAGAATAATGAACAATAATTAATGATGAATGATGAATATCGTGATAAATTGATTTTCAACTGCTTACAAAATTTCAAAACATGGTTTATTTACATTAACTTACTTATTATTCGTTGTTCATTACTCATTGTTAATTCTTCTTTATTCTACTCGGATCACATTCGAAACACCCGCCAAACTTTTTAATGCTTTAATCGCCAACACCAATTGATCGCGGTGTGTGACAACTAATTTTACGCGCCCTTCAAAATAACCGTCATTACCTTCAATGCTGAAGGCACGAATATCGAGACCCATTTGCGAAGAAATTTTATTCGAAAGGCGTTCAATCACTCCGGGTCCGTTATCGAGTCCGGTGATGATGAGTTCGGCTATATAAGAAGCGTTTATTCTTGCGCCCCAACTCGCATTCAAAATGCGATAGCCGTAATAAGTCATTAAATTTTGTGCATTCAAACAATTGGTGCGGTGAATTTTCAATTGATTGCCGGCTGTTACGTAAGCAAAAATGTCATCGTCTTGAACAGGTTTACAACAATCTGCGAGTGTATAATTATACTGATCCGCCGGTTGTCCGTTAATAAGCAATTGAATTTTCATGTCGGGTTTCACCGGCACTTTGCGCTCGGTGGCTATCGGTGCGGTTTTATCTTCCGAAACTAAAACCAAGCGATTGCGTTCCACGGTAAAAATTTTTAAATCGTCTTGCAAATCAATCGTTTCTTGTTCGATGGCGGCAAAAAATTCAAGGCGCGTTTTGTAGCCGAAATGTTTCACTAAAAGTTCAACTGCAGATTCGAAATCTGCTTTTTTATGTTCCAATTTGCGTTGCAACATTTCTTTACCCATATCGGCGCGGTCGCGAATTTCTTCTTTCAGCGATTGACGTATTCTGTCGCGTGCTTTTGCCGTAATCACCCATTTCAACCAATCTTCCGTGGGTTTTCTGCTTTGGTTTGTTTCAACTTTTACTTGGTCGCCATTTTGCAATTTATAGCTCATTTGAACTATTTTACCATTTACTTTTATCGCATTGGCGTGCGAACCTACATCGGTATGAATGCCGAAAGCAAAATCTAAAGCCGTCGCGCCTTTCGGTAAAATTTTATAATCACCTTTAGGTGTGTAAACGTAAACTTCTTCTGCAAATAAATTATTGGCTTTGAAATCCGTCATAAACTCGACGGAGTTATCTTCTTGATTCGGTTTTTCAAACATTTCTCGAATATTCGTAAACAAATGTTCAAAAACATCTTTTTGTTGACGAATACCTTTGTATTTCCAATGCGCCGCATAACCGCGCTCGGCGATTTCATCCATGCGTTCGGTGCGAATTTGCACTTCGACATAACGTCCTTCGGGTCCGCTGACGGTTGTGTGTAACGATTCATAGCCATTCGATTTCGGAATCGTTATCCAATCTTTTAATCTGTCGGCAATAGGTTTATGAACGGTTGTGACGATACCGTAAGCCTGCCAACACGCCGGTTTTTCATCTGTCAATGACGCATCAATAATAATGCGAATGGCAAACAAGTCGTATATTTCGTCAAAAGATTTTTGTTTAAGTTTATTCCAAATTGAATAAATAGATTTTGGTCTGCCGGAAATGCGATATGGATGCCCGATTCTATCAAGTTGTTCGCGCAAGGGTTCGATGAATGATTTAATATAATCTTCGCGCGTAAGTTTCGTTTCGTTGAGACTTTTTGCGATGTCGTTGTATTCTTGTCGGTGCGTAATTTTCAAACACAAATCCATGAACTCCGATTTGATTTGATACAAACCCAACCGGTGTGCTAAAGGCGCGTAAATAAATTCGGTTTCTGCCGCAATTTTTAACTGTTTGTTGTGCGGCATCCAACCGAGTGTGCGCATATTATGCAACCTGTCTGCCATTTTTATAAAAACAATACGCGCATCCACTATCAGCGTGCCGACAATTTTTTTCAAATTTTCGGCTTGCGGACTTTCGATATGGGTGGTGTTTTCCAATTTAGTCAACCCTTCGACAAGTTGCGCTACTTTGTCGCCGAATTGCGATTTTATTTCTGACAAAGGAATTTCAGTATCTTCCACCACATCGTGCAAAAGAGCAGCTACAACCGAAGTAGCACCTAAACCAATTTCTTCGGCACAAATACGCGCTACTTCTATCGGATGCAGAATATAAGGCTCACCGCTTTTGCGCCGTTGTTTGCTGTGCGCATCTACTGCCATTTCGTAAGCACGGCGAATATTTTTTTTATCGTCAGTATTTAAGGGCATTTTAAAACTCTTCAACAAACGTCGGTAAGCGCGTTGAATATCTAAACGTTCTATATCGTTATATACTGTTGTGAGTGTATCTGTCATTCTCGGTTAATGTTTTTAGACTTTAGTTCATGATGAAATCAAAGTTAATACGAAATTTTTTAAAAAGCAATAATTAAAAAAAAAATGACGAATGCTTGATATTTAATAATATACAAAAGCTATTTCTTCTTCTGAAAGTTGGTACCCAATCCCTAATAGTTATTTAAAAAATTCGGCTTGAAATTTGTTTCTGAAAAAGAAAATCATTTAGGGTTCAGGAAATTTTCAAAAGAAATTAAATTTTATAAAGAGCGATTTAAAAGAATTTTATATCCTATTTTTATTATAACAATTAGTCAATTGTTATAAAACGGTTTTTATCACTTTTTTTTAATTCTTTTTTGTCTAAAAACTATAAAATTTTATTTCTGTTTCTTTTCTTTGTATTATAATATAAAATTGAGAAATTCTACATCAAGATTATGAAACGTTTATTTTTATTAGTAGTTACAGTATTTGCACTACATATTTCAGCATATTCACAAATGGCGGAACCTGTTCTCTGGTCATATAAAGCTGAAAAACTTGCTGATAATCAATATGCTATCACAATTTCTGCGGATATTGCAGATGGTTGGTATGTTTATTCGCAAGATTTACCGCAACACGGTCCCGTTCCCACTAAGATTAATTTCGAGCAAAATCCAAATATTGTTTTGCAAGGAAAACCTTTGGAGATGGGCAACAAAAAAGAAACTTTCGATCCGAATTTTCAAATGACGGTCACAAAATTTTCAGGAAGGACACTTTTTATTCAAAAAATTTCTGTCACTACTACTGTTCCGCAAGTGAAAGGCTCTCTCTCTTACATGACTTGCAATGGGCAAATGTGTATGCCGCCCCGCACTGTTAAATTTGATGTGCCGTTAGCGCAATAGTATTTAAGAATTTTTAAACAGAAATTAAAACATCAAAGACAATTTTCTCGTTAGAAGAGAGAATTGTCTTTTTTTTGGACAATGGACAATGGACAATAGAATATAAAAATAAATTGTCCATTGTCCATTGTCCATTGTCCATTGTCCATAATCCTCTTCATGAAAAAAAAATCTTCCCTACTTTTTATTTTTATTGGCACTGTAACTTTTCTAAGTGCCCAAATTTTCAAACCGGTGCATTGGAAATTCGATGCCAAAAAAATTAACGACACCGAATACGATTTAATTGCTATCGCCAAATTGGATAAAGGTTGGTATACGTACTCGCAATTTATTAAAGGCGACGGACCGATTCCGACGGCTTTTACTTTTAAACCCACAGGGCAGTACGAACTTGTTGGCAAAACGGAAGAAGCGAGCGAGCATACAAAATCCGGCTTCGATAAAATTTTTGACATGAACATCACCAAGTTCAGTGATGAAGTACGTTTTACGCAACACGTAAAACTGAAAGCAGCATCGGCAGATATTTCAGGCAGCGTTAATTATCAATCGTGCGACGAAGAAAAATGTTTGCCGCCGCAAGATGAAGCTTTTAATTTCGCGCTGAAAAGTAGTGGCGTTGCAACGCCGTCAATGAATAATCAAATACCGGTAAATACAACACCGGTAAATACGCCAACATTTTCACCTACAAAAACACCGAATACTACTGCACCCGTAAAAAATAACCAATCGGCACAAACAACACCGCAAGTTGCGCCCGGTCAAACATTGCCGACAAAATCCGGTATTGATAAACCGGTGCATTGGTCGTTGTCGTCAAATAAAAATCCGGAGCCGGACAAAGACGGTTACGCGGTTTATACTTTCGTTGCAAAAGCGGCGATTGATAAAGGTTGGCATATTTATTCGCAATTTTTGAAAGGAGACGGACCGATTCCGACAAAAATAAATTTCGATAAGGCAAGTCCGATAAATTTGGTGGATAATCCGACGGAAGTAGGTCCGAAAAGAAGACAGCACAAAGAAGCGGCGTTCAATAATATGACCGTTGTTGATTACGAAGACAGCATCACGCTCACTCAAAAAATAAAAATCAACCCGAAAGATGCATCAAAACCTATAAAAGGCAGTATCGAATTTATGGCGTGTACCGGCGAAAAATGTTTACCGCCCGATGAATTTCCGTTTGCAATAAATTTATCTGACGGCAATGAAATATCCGCGACGCAAAATTTGACAACAACGACAACAACAGATGTTGCCGGCGGATTCATTACCAATCCAAGTTTATTAACGCTCGATAAATCAATGGCGCAATCGAATTGCGACGGTACGCAAACTAAAAACTTGAACACAAGTAATTGGTGGATGATTTTTGTTTTAGGTTTCGGCGGCGGATTAGTAGCATTGCTCACACCTTGCGTTTTTCCGATGATACCTTTGACAGTGAGTTTTTTTACAAAACGCTCGAAGGATAGAAAAACCGGTATTCGCAACGCACTCGTTTATGCTGCTTCTATTATCATTATTTATGTGGGCATGGGTTTTATTGTGACGCAATTATTCGGTGCAGGTGCATTGAATAATCTTTCGACGAATCCTTGGATGAATATTATTTTCGGTATTTTATTTTTGATATTTGCTTTTTCTTTTTTTGGTTATTATGAAATCACTTTACCCTCGAGTT
>JAYTNA010000188.1:0-2182 GCA_043748865.1 Saprospiraceae bacterium | reverse complement strand
ATCACTTGCAACAACAATACGTAAACCTTTATGATCCGGCACTTCATACACCGGACGTTTTGGCGCGACTGTATTTGTTGTAGCCGGAATTGAACCCATTTTATCTTTGATGAGTTTTTCAACTTTATCTACATCGAAATCGCCGACAGCCATCACCGCCATTAATTCCGGGCGATACCAAGTGGTGTAAAAATCTTTTAAAGTTTGATGTTTGAAGCCGGATAAAACATCTAATTGACCAATCGGCAAACGCACACCGTAACGCGAATCGGCAAAAATTGCGGGCCACCACTGTTCACGCATCCGCTCATTGCTGCCTAAACCGCCACGACGTTCTGAAATTACAACACCGCGTTCTTTATCAATTTCATCGCCATCGAAACTGACATTGTGCGCCCAATCTTCTAAAACTTGAAAACCTTTTGTGAAAAGTTCTTCTTTATCGGTTGGCAATTGCAACATCTACACTGTTTCATCAAAACTTGTGTATGCGTTGAGATGTGCGCCGAATTTCACGCCTGCAGATTCTAAAAAATCTACTAATTCACTTTTCTTAAAATTTTTTGTACCGTTGAAACACATGTGTTCGCAAAAATGCGCCAAACCTTGTTGGTCGTCATTTTCCATTAAACTACCGGCGTTAAGTGCCAAGCGCAATTCCGCGCGTTTTTCAGGCTTCCCGTTTTTTTTGATGTAGTATTTCATGCCGTTCGACAGCATACCTGTACGTACATCCGCATTAAACGGAATAGCATCCGACAAATTTTGAGTAAAACCTGTTTGCAAAAAGCAAACACTGAACAAAAGAAAAATAAATAGCTTCATGTGAGAAGTTTGTTTTTGGATGATGAAGATTTTTTTATGTCAGCACAATGTCTTTGAAACCACATTTTTTATCAACACAATAGTAAGAAAAAAAGTTGTTAAGTTGCATAGAATTTCAAATGATGAGTGATGAACGATGAATTTTTTTTCAAGAGATTCATCATTCATCATTCCTCAAAAGTGCTGCCGCTTTTTCGGGCGTAATATCGCGTTGCGCATTGGCGAGCATTTCGTAACCCACCATAAATTTTTTAACGGTAGCCGAGCGCAACAAGGGCGGATAAAAAACTTTATGAAAATGCCATTCCGGATGCGCTTTACCGTCTGTCGGTGCTTGATGAATACCGGCGGAATAAGGAAAAGAAGTTTGAAAAAGTCGGTCGTACATCATTGTTAATTGTTTATACGCATCGGCGAAACCTGTTTTTTCCGGTTCGTTCAAGTCAGTTATACGTGCGACAGGACGTTTCGGAATTAGCATTGCCTCAAAGGGCCAAACTGCCCAAAACGGAACGAGTCCGACAAAATATTCGTTTTGAAATAAAATACGTTCTTTTTTTTCTAATTCTTGTTCAAGATAATCGGACAACAGCGTTTTTTTATTTTTCGAAAAATATTTAAGTTGTGTTTTTTGTTTTTTCAAAGGTTCATCCGGAATAGAAGATTGCGCCCAAATTTGCCCGTGCGGATGCGGATTAGAACAACCCATAACTGCGCCTTTGTTTTCAAAAATTTGAACGTGTTTGATGAATTTTATTTTGCTCAAAGCGGCATACTCAGCTACCCAAGTATCTACTACTTTCCTAATGTCGGCGACCGGCATTTCCGGAATTGTCAAATTGTGTTGCGGCGAAAAACATATCACGCGACAAATTCCGCTTTCAGGCAGATTTAAGAATAAGTTGTCAGTTGTCAGTTGTGAGTTGTGAGCTGCCTGCAAACTTTTTTTTTCTTGTGCCTGCTGATAGCTGATAGCTGATAGCTGATAGCTTTCAGAAGGCAAAATCGCCGCAAAATCATTATCAAAAATATACACGTCTTTGTAATCCGGATTTTTTTCGCCGTTGGCTCTTGTATTACGGGCGCAGAGATAACAAGTCGGGTCGTGTGTCGGACGTATATCGGCGTTTGTTTTTTCAACTTGCCCTTGCCAAGGTCGGTTTGAACGATGCGGCGAAACTAATACCCATGAATCTGTGAGCGGATTATATCTTCTGTGTGGTGTTTCAAATAATTTATCACCCATCTATTTATTTTTTTTGAAAAATTTTTTTTCGATTCAAATTTTTTTCGATTCAAATTTTTTTTCGATTTTTTTTCTATGTAGGGACAGGTCGCGACCTGTCCCTACATAGAA
>JAYTNA010000187.1:0-2274 GCA_043748865.1 Saprospiraceae bacterium | reverse complement strand
CAATTGTGGCATTGTCCATCGCAAAATATTTAACTTTTCCCCCTAAAATAAAATTACTCGGATCGCTGTAACGATACGCCAATTCTCCGTAAGGTGAATTGGGGAAACCGTAACCGATTTTTGCGTAACCGTTGTAACCCGGATCCGGTTTTTTTGTGGGGATGCCAATCGGACGCATTTTCGGCGGTTGATATTGCACCGCAATAACTTTGTCCGGCACGGTATAAGTTTGCACTTTGGTTGTTGTGTCAATCGGCGGCAAAACCGGATTCATTTTCACTTTTTCCGATTCAATCAATCGAGCATCAAAATTTTTGATAACGTCTTGCGATTGATCATTAATACCGCCACTCGGTTTTTGTGCCAAGAGTGTTGTAGTTTGAAGTAAAACTAAAGCAATTATAAAAAAATATAAGCGAATCATGTAAGTAGAGTTGTCAAGTTGTTAATTGCAAGTTGGTTAGTTAGTTAGCTGGTTGATTAGTTAGTTAGTTACATTTTAAATCAACTAACTAATCAACCAACTAACTAACTAACTTATTTGTTATCATTTTTTTCCATTTCAATAGATGAAGCGGAAACAGGTTTATCTTTCGTCAAGCGGCTTTTTTGTTTTTCTTTGTTTTCTAAATTGGCGAGTTTGGTCTTAGCTTCAGCAACAATTTCCGGAAAACCTTTTACACCTTCAATAACAGATTCTAAAGCAGCACGTGCGCTGAATAAATCATTTTTTTCGGCATAAATATCGGCTTGCAGAATCACACATTTCGCCGTCCAATTATCGTAAGGATTATTTTGTGAGGCTTTATCTGCTTTATTCAAAGCCACATCGAGATTGCGTTTTTTATAATCCACTGAAGCATCTAAATAAAGTGCTTCATAATATTGCTCATCTTTATTAGCAGATTTGCTGATCGCAGTTTTTAAATAACCTTGTGCTTCATCGAAACTGTTTTTGTCGAAAGCAATTTTGCCGAGATAAAAATTAGCAGTAGATGATTGTTCGCTTGTAGCCAAAGAACTGCCGGCAACTTTTGAGGCGTACACACTCACTTGATCAGCTTTATTCAAACGATAAGCACTGCGCATTGCTCCAAGTTCTGCTTCAAAACGTTTATCATCGGTAGTTGCAGCTTTGTCTAATTTATTGTATAAGTCAAAAGATTTTGCAAAATCTTTTTTAGAATTGTAAGCGATTATTGCTCCTTTCTCTAACGCTTTTTCATAAAATTTACTCGGACCGCGTTGAGCAACGGCATCATAATCGTTTAAGGCATTCAAATAATCTTTTTGCGCAGCAAAAGATTCCCCTCTGTAATAATAAGCAGCAACCGTATTGGGCGAATTTGGAAAACGACTTAAATAATTGGTGAAATTTGTCACCGCTTTCGCATAGCTCGCTTGCTCATACTGTACTTCCGCAGCGCGATAAGTGATACTGTCTTGTGCGATATTATCTGCTTTATAACCCGGAATTGTCTGCAAAAATGCAAAATACTCATCCGGTTTTCCTAAATCATTGACATAAATTTCTTGCAACCTGTCTAATGCCGATTTTGCATCAACACTCGATGGATTATTATAAAAAACTTGTTTGTAATAAGAAATCGCTTGATCCGGACTACCTTGATTTTGTGCAATTAATCCGAGTTTTAAAAGCGATTGCACGACCAATTCCGGTTTGTTTTTATAGTTGGTAATGAGTTGCGACAAACTTTGTTTCGCTTTGTCGAGTTGGTTCATGTTCAAATAAGTAGAACCCATTTCCAAGAGCGCGTATGGCGCGTATTCCGAAGTTGAATAATTATTGGCGAGTTTTTCTAATGAAATTAATTTATTTATATTGTCGCCTTTCAAACCTTGAATGATGCCTTTTTGATACAAGGCATAAACAAATCCGGAATAATTATTATGAATTGATTCATCGTAATAACGCATCGCATCATCGTAACGATTGGTTTTGAAATAGCAATCACCCAAACGCAAAGTAGCATCACCGAGCATTTGTGTTTTCACGACATCACTCGTTATATAATCGAAATTACCGCGAATGCCGGTGACGCAATTTTGAAAATAAGTAAGTGCCGTTTTATAATCTTTCTCTTTCAAATAATTATAACCTTGCAAATAATTCGCAGAATAAATCGAAGATTCGGAAGGCAAAGTTGTCGCAGTTTTCGCAATCGAAAGGAACGAAGACAAATGTCTCATACTTGCGGTATAATCTTTTTGTTGGTGCGCAATATCGCCCAACCAATATTCCGCTTCACCGCG
>JAYTNA010000186.1:0-21381 GCA_043748865.1 Saprospiraceae bacterium | reverse complement strand
GTCCAAGCGTCGGCTGCTTCTGTATCAACGTTTTTATTGTCGTCGTTACTGCGCCTGATGGCTCTGTCTGTATCTCCGCGCATTTTATCAAACATTTTATCTGCCGTCGGTAAATCCTCTAATTCAAAAGCTGTTACATCAAAAGATTGATGACTGACGATGAGTTTGAAAAGCGTATAAGCTGCCGGCAAATTAAAAATTTCCATTGTCGGCTCACTATACATAGTTACCGCTTCGCCGTCGAATACCAAAACTTTATCGCCTTGTTTTTCCAATTGATGAACACCCGTTCTGAAAAAATTTGTCATCACACCGAAACTACTTGATAGATACAACAGGCTGACATAAATCGGGTGAGCATCATTGCTCGTTACCGCAATCGTCATTTCGCTCGTCAATACTCCATGTACACGCTCAGAAAAAAGAATTTCAACTACCTCTTTTCCTTTTTCATTGACTATCGGTTCAGCAATAGATTGACCTTTTTTTATAAACTCGATTGTAACGTTGTCCAAACTTAATACATTATCACCGGTATTTTCTAAATTTTTGATGTATTCGTATTGAGAAATTTGATTCAAATAACCGAAAGTTGTATCAAGGTCACTCGTCGGTAAAATTAATGGTTTAAATTTTACTTTCGGGTCGGTATCAACTCTGTTTGTAATGGCGTATTTACCGTCGAAAATCCGCACAACATAATCTGCAACATCTTCTTGAGTCGCCAAATTCAGATTCACACCTTTTGTTAGAATAATATTTTTGAGAGTAGTTTCTAATGCCGGATTAACATCTATATTATCAATAAAAATAGCAATTGGCGCGGATAGAAAACCTTCGACAACACCGCTATATTGTGCTTTTTTATCTAAAACCGTATCATCTTGCAATGTCAAAATTGTTTGATTCGGCAAAATTTTATTGATAGTGGCGGTTCTCTGCACGTTGTCCGCAGAAGATAAAATTTTTATAGTTTTAGTTTGATTGCTGATGCCGTACATTGCACCCATATCCATAACCCAACCATCGGTTTCATTAAATTGTACATTGCCTGTGATAGGTTTACTGCCACCGGGTTTACCCAAAAATACTCGAAACAAATCACTCGTATTACTTGAAGCGTAAATTTGCGGCACTTGCGGAAAGCGATTTTTTATATAATTTTTGATTCGATTTTGCAAATCTCTGTACGTGACCACGCCTTTGGATCGCTCTAAAATATCAATAAGGTTACTCGAAAAAACGCCATGTCCGCCAATTTCTATCGCTAATTCATTTGATTGACAAGCTGCCATAGCAACATATTTCGCTTGCGGCAGCACCTCATCAATCGGTTTAGTTTTCAAATCATTGACATTGATGTCATTTGAGAAAAGAAAGTCTGCCCACGCTCGTTGCGGAAAAGTATCGCCGCCACCATCGCGGGTTTTAGGCGGCAAAAAAATTCTGGAAACAGCTTGCGCATTGAAATCACCGCCACGTGTATTGTCGCCGGAATGACAGCAATCAGTAATGACCACAATGTGTGGCGATTTTTTCGGCGCACCGGTTGCGTCGCGTTTTGCGGCATAATTAATTAAATAGCGCAACTCTTTATCGGCAAGAAATTTACAGTGTTGGTAATCAGGCGGTACGCTGTCGTATAATACCAAACCTTCGAGTTTTGAATCGGATTCGGCTTTCCAAATTGTCGAGTCCGCTTGTTCTTGCGCACCGTGTCCGGAATAGTAAAAAACTACGACATCTTCACTCGTTGCTTTTGCCAAATGCATTTTAAAATCGGCTGTGATATTATTGCGCGTGGCATCCGCATCAATACGTTTCTGAATGATGAGATTATAATTATCCGATTCGTACTTTTGAAGATAATTTGTAAAAGTTTCTATATCGCTGATGCATCCTGTTAACTGCCGAACGTGTGCCGGATAAGCATCAATACCGACAACAAGTGCATATAAATTGGGTTTAGAATCCATTCAGTAAATTTTCTTTGATTGATAGAAGTTCATTTAGGTTTTAAGAATACACTACAAGTGTAAATATACAACTTGATTTTATTAATTGTAATTAATTTAATTGAAAAATTTATTACTTATCATTAAACCCAAATAAATTCATGGCAAGAGTATTCTTTTATTCTTCCACCACATCGCTAAAGAAAAACCGGTGATTAAATCCCAGATTCCGTACCACGCAGCTATCAACGCCATACCGCCTAAACCATCGAAAAAATTAAAAATGATAATGAGGGCTAAGGTCACATTGTGAATACCGGTTTCAAATGCAAGTGCGCGACAATCGGCTTCTTTTAAACCATTTAGTCTACCGAAAAAATAACCTGTAGAGAGGGCTACGGCATTCAACGCAAGTACAATAAAAAAAACGTGCTTCACGTATTGAAGTATATTTTGGAAATTGCCGATGATGGCAGCGATAATCAATCCGAAAAATAAAACTTGCGAGAAAATTTTGAAAGGTTTTTTTATTTTTTGAATGTCCGGGTTGTTTCTTGAGCCGACATACATTCCGATCGCTAAGGGCAATAAAATTAAAGTAAAAACAATTTTGAACATATCCATAAAGTTCAAATGCACACCCGCAATGCCGTTTGCGCCGAAATTAATTATTTTTCCGCCTAACCACAAATAAAGAGGCATTGTAAAAATACACGCTAAAACAGAAAGTGATGTCATTGTAACGGCAAGTGCCGTATTGCCGCGTGCCAAGTATGTCGAATAATTAGAGTTGTTACCACCCGGACACGCCGCAATCGCAATCATGCCTAAAGCTACCGACGGTGGCGGATTAAAAATATATACCAAAAGTATCGTCACGATTGGTGCAACAAAAAGTTGCGCAATGATGCCGACAACAACAGCACGCGGTTGTTCGAGCAAGCGTTTAAATTCACGCAAATTCATATCCAATGCTATGCCGAACATGATGAGTGCTAAACACACATTTAAGACGAGCAAGTTATTAATGTTGAAATTTATTTTTATAGAATCAATCATGATTCGTGGGACGATAAATTGTGCCGGGCGAAATAAAATGCCGGATCATTTATAGGTAATGAACAATGAACAATAAATAATGATGAATGACCAATGAACAATCTTGCTAAAAATCATTGAAAACCAATTTTTAGCAAAATTATTCATTGTTCATTAATTATTTCGTGCATTGCAGTAAAATCGCCGGTGTTGTAACAACATTGCTCAAATGTCCGGCGCGATCTTTAATAGAAATATCGTAAGTGAGTGTGTCGTATTTTTTAGTGATATACGGATCGCACGGGAAAGCACCTTTGCAACACGATGTTAATAAACGCAACCGAATTTGTCCGGAAATACCGTTCTTTGTACCTTGTTCCGGAATAAATGGCAAGCGAAAACTATCCGCCGGTTGATTGTATAATTTATTAACTGTGAAGATATTCAAACTGCTTTGGTCATTGACAGTATTTCCCAAATCGCCATCACCGTCCGTGAAAGACAGAGTCACGTAAACGGAATCCTCTGTACCGATTTGACCGGAGCGCATTGTCGTTTTGCTCAAACTTACAAAATCTATGTGCGGAATAATCGGATAATCAGGCGGGTTTGTGCAAGTAGTGACACTTACAACAATTAGAAAGAGGGCAAAAAATAAACTATGTTTCATAAAATTACGAATTACAAATTACGAATTACGAATTACATCACGTGGTTTTAAATTCGTAATTCGTAATTCGTAATTCGTAATTGACTAATGAAAGAACGCATTTTAGCTTTACAATCCAACGACGATGCATCATTCAATGCATTAGCCTTAGAAGTATTTCACTATCAGTACAAAAATAACGCATTTTATCGCAGCTATTGTACTTTAATAAAAAAAATACCTGACGATGTAAAAAAAATTAGCGATATACCTTTTTTACCCATTACTTTTTTAAAAAACCATCCAATTAAAACAGGTGATTGGACAGCCGAAACCGTTTTTACGAGTTCCGGCACAACGGGCATGACGACAAGTAGTCATCATGTACAAGATATATCCTTCTATAACAAAATTACACAAATAGGATTTGAAAAATTTTACGGTAAAATAGAAGATTATTGCATACTTGGCTTATTACCTGCTTATTTAGAACGCAGCGGTTCGTCTTTGGTAGCGATGACGGATTATTTTATTCGACAATCAAAATATGCGCAAAGTGGGTTTTTCCTTTACAACCACTACGCACTTCGTAAAATACTGCTCGATAATCAAGAAAAAAAAATACCGACGCTTTTAATCGGTGTTACGTTTGCGCTACTCGATTTTAGTCAGTTTGTCTGTTGGTCAGTTAGCCGGTTAGTCCAAGATCAACCGACTAACCGACTAACCGACCAACCGACCAATCTTATCATCATGGAAACAGGTGGTATGAAAGGGCGACGCAAAGAAATGATTCGAGAGGAATTACATACGATTTTGAAAAAAGGTTTTGGTGTGTCGCAAGTTCATTCCGAATACGGCATGACGGAACTTTTATCGCAAGGTTATTCCAAAGGAAACGGTATTTTTGCCCCAATTCCTTCGATGCGAGTTTTGTTACGTGAAGTGACAGACCCTTTTTCGATTTTCGATTTATATGATAAAATCCAAAGTCCAAAATCTAAAAACGGTGTTATTAATATCATTGATTTAGCCAATATTGATACATGTTCATTCATCGCCACCGATGATTTAGGAAAATTATATCCGGATGGCACGTTTGAAGTACTCGGGCGTTTAGATATGGCTGACATACGCGGATGCAGTTTAATCGTTGATTAAGAATTAAGAATCAGGAAAGTGAAAAGTGAAAATAGAAAACCGACAATTTTCAATTATCTGCTACGTAAACTATGTCAACTATGTGAACTATGCAGTTTAAGAATAAATTCGTAATTTTCCGTCGTCTTGAGTTCAACAACTCCTGTTTTCAACTAAAAACTTTTTACTGACATGGTCTATCGTCTATCATATATCGTCTATTGTCTATTATCTATTGTCTATCTTTCTTCTTGCGTTCCGCCGGAGATGAACAAAGGCAAATACAATCAAGTCAACATTGATTTCAACGACAAACAAGTTCAAGCCATTTTTAATTTAGAAGAACGCCAAGCAGTTGATAGTTTATTGCCATTGCTCGACAATCAAAACCCCACTTACCGATATTTGGCAGCGACTGCATTAGCAAGTAGTGGACTTACTGACAACGGACTTAGTGATATTGGACAATCTAACATCAGTAAATCCATTATGAAGCTCATTCCTTTGCTGAAAGATGATTTTTTAGACGTGCGCACTGCCGCAGCATTTGCGCTCGGACAAATTGGAAAATTGACAGTTGAGGGTGAAACAACCGGCAACCGGCAACCACCAACCATCAACCATCAATTGTCAATTGAAAATGCTCTTGTATCTGCGTATCAAAATAAAGATACAACCGGAAAATATTTTAACTTCAATCAAACCGTTATGGAAGCTATAGGTCGTTGTGGTTCGAGAGAAAAAATGAACATGATTGTCGGTATCAAAACTTTTAAATCGTCGGACACGGCACTTTTACTTGGTCAGGCGTATAGTTTATTGCGTTTCGGCTTGCGCGATACGTTTTCAGATGCAGCGATACAAAAAATGTTATCATTTGCAAATCCGCAAACCAATAGTACCGAATTACGTGTGGCCGGTGCTTATTATCTCGGGCGATTAAAAACTAAATACGATACGAGTGTCATAAACAAACTCGCGCAATATATTTTTTCTGAAAAAGAATCGGAAGTACGAATGTTTGAAGTAAAAGCGTTGGGTAAATCATCGTATCCGGAAAATTTGTTGCCGGTTTTTGAACAAATTTATCATAAAGAACAAGACTATCGAGTAAAAATACAATTGATACACAGTTGTGAGCAATTAGCTATGAGTCATGAACAGTTCAAAGCTCAAGGATCAAAGCTAACTTCTATTGCTTCCGAATATTTAAATGATAAAAACCCGCACGTTTCCGGTGCTGCAGCGCAGTATTTTCTGAACAACGGAAATAGTAAAGAAGCGATAAGCTATTATAAAATGTATTTCGACAATCAATATCCCGCTTCAACGCGACATATCTTGGCTGCCGCAGCGATGCGTTATTTCACTACATCGCCGATAATGCGCGATTCTTTAACTGCTACTTTGAAAAAAGAATACAGCACCGAAAAAAACGCTTACACTAAAGCAGAAATTTTAAAAAGCATCGCAGCAAATGAAGAAACTTACGATTTTTTGAATGATGAAGCACTCAGTGACACTAATCCGCCGATTATACGCACGGTGGCAACCGAAGAAATTGCAAAAATCACCACGCTGTCCGACTTTGCTGCGCGTTTCAAAAGCAGAACACCTGCTATGAAACGCGAACTAAAAAGTATTTTATTCGGGTTGGTACATACCGGTGATGCCGGTGTAACGACCGAAGCCGCCAATGCTATTCGCAATCCGCAAGCCAATTTCAATATAGAATCAATGAAAGACAGTATTCCGATGTTGTACCAAATACTGCAAAAAATAAAAATACCGCAAGCATTTGAAACGTATGAAAGCGTGCGCCAAACAATAAATTATATTTCCGATACGACGCTCGTACCGAAAGTAGAGACGCGACGCATCGCGTCTCTACTTTCGCCGCGTAATCCGGATTGGCTCATCATAAAAAATTTGACCAATGCTACCGCTACCGTAAAAACAGATAAAGGCAGTTTTAAAATGCAATTATTAACCCAAAATGCGCCGATTTCTGTTTTTAATTTTGTTACCTTAGCGCGTTCCGGATTTTTTAACGGTAAAATTTTTCACCGCGTTGTGCCGGGCTTTGTAGTTCAAACCGGTTGTCCGCGTGGCGACGGTTACGGTTCACTCGATTATACGATTACATCTGAACTCACACCTTTGCATTACAACGTAGAGGGTTTTGTCGGTATGGCAAGTGCCGGCAATCATACTGAATGTAGTCAATGGTTTGTAACAACTGCACCAACGTTGCATTTAGATGGCAATTATTCAATTTTTGGAAAAGTTATTGAAGGTATGGAAGTAGTACACGCACTCACGCAAGGCGGAGTTGTTGAGAGTGTAGTTGTTAATTAAAGCCTATCAGCTTTTAGCTATCAGCCTCAAAACAGTAGCTAACAATTAATAACTGATAACTGAAAGCTGATAGCTAAAGTCTAAACGCTAATAACTGATAACCTAATTTTTTTTATGAAACAGACATTACTTCTTTCTTTACTTTTATTTAATGCGCTAACGCTCATGTCGCAAACAATAAATTGGTTGCCACTTTACGAAGAACAAAATGTACCGGATTCAAAACCGTCAGAAAATTTACAAAAAACAGAAAATCGGCCCGGTAATATCATTTTTACCACCGAGATTTCAGTACCGACTTATGCTGTTTTTGAATCAAAAAAACCGAACGGCAGAGCAGTAATAATTTTTCCGGGTGGCGGATATTCCGGCACGGCAGATGATCATGAAGGTGTGCGTGTAGCGAAAAAGTTAAACGCACATGGTATTACCGCTTTTGTTGTGCGTTATCGCATACCGAACGATAGATACTGCACGAATAAAGCATTCGCACCTTTGCAAGATGCACAACACGCGATTCGTTTTGTGCGCAGCAATGCTTCTAAATGGAATATACAACCGAATAAAATCGGCATCATGGGTTTTTCTGCCGGCGGACATTTAACAGCAACAGCGGCAACACTTTATAATTTTGATGCCGATGCACACATTGATAGTAAAAATGCGACGCACGGCGTCTCTACGCGTCCGGATTTTGTTGCATTGATTTATCCGGTCATTAGTTTTTCTGATGACAATATCGTACACGCCGGTTCGCGAGAAAATTTGATGGGAAAATCGCCGAGTGATGAACAAAAAAGATTTTTATCGCCGGAGTTACAAGTCCGATCAGATGCACCACCGGTATTTTTAGTTCATGCCGGCAACGATAATGTAGTAAAAGTGCAAAACAGTATAGTATTTTATCAAGCCTGCCAAGCTAAAAATGTACTTGCCGAATTACATATTTATCCGAAAGGCGGACACGGCTTCGGTATAACTAATAAAACAACGAACGATAAATGGATAGAGAGCTACTTGAATTGGACGGAAAGATTGTAATGTACCATGAATAATGATAAGGAACGTGAAATAAATAAAGTGCCGGAATAAGCTTAATTATTTCACATTCCTAAAACAGAAAAAGCCGCCGAATAAATATTCGACGGCTTTTTTTTAACATAAAAGGTATTTTTTATTCTATTGAAAGTAAAAAAAAACACGTCGTTAGCGCGACATGGCGGCATAAATTAACGCCGATACTAACAATAAAATAATAAAGATACCTACTTTGCTTTCATTTTTAGCCGGCTTATCCGTCAGCGTTTGGTGATTTGTAGAATTGTTGGTTTTAGATACAGTAATAGTTTTGGAGCGATGAGTAATCATGTTACATAAATTGTTTTAGTTAAGTAATTAATTTTAGGAATTGTTAGTATGCTATCAAGTTGCCCCTCCCTTGATATTTTAAACAGCTTTTCTTATTTAATGCAAAGTTAAAAAACTTATTTAGATTAAAAAACTATCATGTATTTATTTTTTTTAATGTTGAATTTTTTTATTTTTAAGGCGTGAAATGTAAATCAAAATAGGATTTATTTTTTTTTATTGCGCTTCGGTATATTTTATTTTTGTGAAAGTTTGTTATTTGAAAATGAAAGTGGATATTTGTAAAAAATTAGCTTTGAGTGGTTAGCTTTGAGCTTCAAGATTTTTTATTGAAATTAAAGACTCAAAGCTAATAATTTTTTTTAACGATCAATCAACCAATTAATATTAAAATGAACAGTACTTCTTTACAGCCTTTAGACTTAATTGTCTTTTTTACCTACTTTGTTATCGTATCTGCTTACGGTTTTTGGATTTACCGCAGCAAAAAAGCCGCTTCCGAAAATTCCGGTGATTATTTTTTAGCGGAAGGCTCTCTCACTTGGTGGGCTATCGGTGCTTCGCTCATCGCTTCCAATATTTCTGCCGAACAATTTATCGGTATGTCCGGCAACGGTTTCTCAATGGGTTTAGCTATCGCAACTTACGAATGGATGGCAGCGGCAACATTACTTGTTGTAGCCGTTTTCTTTTTACCCATTTATTTGCGCAATCGCATTTTTACGATGCCGCAATTTTTAAATCAACGTTACAACGGCACCGTTGCTACTATCATGGCGATTTTTTGGTTGTTTCTCTATGTTTTAGTTAACTTGACTTCTATTTTGCATCTCGGTGCTTTAGCTGTTTCAACAATTTCGGGCGTAAATTATTATACTTGTATTTATGCTTTTGCTATTTTTGCCGTTTTCATTACCTTAGGTGGTATGAAAGTAATCGGCTATACGGATGTTATTCAAGTTGCCGTACTTATCTTAGGTGGTTTAGCTACAACTTACTTGGCACTCGATTTAGTAGCGCAAAAATTTCATTTATCCGGTGCTATGGCAGGTTTAGAAATGTTGGGTAAAGACGCACCTGATCATTTTCACATGATTTTCAGTAAAAATCAATTAATGATTCCGGACGGACAAGGCGGCTCGAAAGATGCTTACATGAGTTTGCCGGGTTTAACGGTTTTATTCGGCGGTATGTGGATTACGAATTTGAATTATTGGGGTTGTAATCAATATATTACGCAACGTGCTTTGGGTGCCGACTTACATACGGCGCGTTCCGGTTTACTGTTCGCTGCGTTTTTAAAATTATTGATGCCGATTATTGTTGTATTGCCGGGTATCGCCGCGTATGTATTGTACAAAAACGGTGATTTTCAAGCGCAAATGACTGAAGGCGCTTCCAATATCATCAAGCCCGATCACGCTTATCCGGTTTTAATTAATTTATTACCCGTCGGATTAAAAGGTTTATCTTTTGCTGCACTTACGGCAGCTATTGTTGCATCGCTTGCCGGAAAAGCCAATTCTATTGCCACTATTTTCACGCTCGATTTATACAAAAAATTTAACCCAAGTGCATCTGAAGTAAATTTAGTGCGCGTCGGAAAAATTGTTATCGTTGTTGCGATGATTGCAGGTTGCATAATTGCGCCGATGCTTAGAAGTTTAGATTCTGCGTTCCAATTCATACAAAAATATACAGGTTTTGTTTCGCCGGGAATTTTTGCTATTTTCATCATGGGTTTCTTTTGGAAACGCACAACAGGTCTAGCTGCTTTGGTGGCTGCAATCATTACTATTCCGCTCTCGTATAGTTTCGATAAATATTTACCCAATATGCCTTTCTTGGTGGCTATGGGTTATATTTTCTTGATTTTGATTAGCGTTATGGTAATTATCAGTTTAGCTGCACCTGAAAAAGACGATTCCAATCGCTTGCATATTGAATCGAGTATGTTTAAAGTATCGCGTGGTTTTGCTGTCGGTGCCGGCATTATACTCGCCATCTTAACTGCGATTTACTCTTATTTTTGGTAGATTTATAGTTGACGAATTACGAATCATTGCTCTTCAAAGGATTCTAAAACGTTTAGAAACTAATCGTGCTTTGTGAACTTTGTTATAAGCTTTGTGTCCTTTGTGTTTTATTTTAACATAAAGGACACAAAGGTTATCACAAAGTTCACAAAGAAAATTACAAAAATGTAGTTGAAAAAAAATTTTGAACAGTAATGATTCTTAATTCCTAATTCCTATGCAGGCGGAAAAAAAATATCAACAAACGCGAGAAACCGAGCAGAAAGCACTTGAAATAAATTTAGACGATAAAATTTACGGTACTTTTGCTGAAATCGGTGCGGGACAAGAAGTGGCGCGTTATTTTTTTCAAGTCGGCGCGGCAGCAGGAACTGTTGCCAAAACGATGAGTGCTTACGACAAAACCGTGAGTGACGATGTATATGGCGTAGAAGCTACCGGCAGATATGTTTGCGAGGCGCGTTTATATAAAATGCTCGACCATGAATATGAACTCATGGAATCTCGGTTGCGCAGCGATCGTCCGAACACAAATTTTTTTATTTTTGCTGATACGGTAGCTGCCGTCAATTTTTCAAAAACAATTAAAGGTGAGGGTTGGTTGGGTGTGCGTTTTCAATTGTCGCCGGGCGCAAAGCCGAATGATTTAATCGTACACGTACGGATGCTCGACGGGGAAAATCGTTTGCAACAACAAGCGATAGGTATTTTGGGTGTGAATATGATTTATGCTTTTCACCACTATAAAAACAATATCGAGTTTTTTATTCAGTCGCTGATGGATAGTTTGCGCGGTCGTGTGTCTATTGATATGGTGCGCTTAACGGGTCCGGATTTTAAAAATGTGGATAATCGTTTACTCAGTTTGTGGCTTGTTAAATCGCACATGACAGATGTAGCTATTTTCGGTCCTGACAAACGCAATTTGCAAGCCGGTGAATTGCTCTACAAAAAAAACTTGCTCGTTGTGCGCGGTTCATTTCGTCCTGTCACTTTGGTGAATGAAGACATGATTCAAACGGCGTGGCAACAATTCAGGAATGAACCGGATGTGGACGGCAAAAAAAGTTTTCTGCTCTGCGAAATTACTTTAGATAATTTATTGCTCGAAGGCGGACTCGATGAAAAAGATTTTTTGCACCGCGCCGATTTACTTAACGCACTCGGTTATACGGTTATGATTTCGGATTGCGAACAACACAAAAAACTCATCAACTATCTCGCCGAATATAAAATTCCGAAACTCGGTTTGGTGATCGGCGTAAAACAATTACTCGATACCATCAACGAAAAATATTACAACAATCTCGACGGACGTTTACTTTCCGCCTTCGGTGAATTGTTTACGCGCAATGTGAAAGTATATGTCTATCCGATTTTGCAAGAAGGCACGAGTGATGTAATGAATTCTGTAAACATTCCGGTACCGGACGGCGTAAAATTTTTGTACCGCCATCTTCTTGAATCGAAACACATCGAAGACATTCACCAATACCATCTCGAGTATCTGCATATTTATTCAAAACAAGTGCTTAAAATGATCCAACATGACGAACCGGGTTGGGCAGAGATGGTGCCGGAAAAAGTAGAGAAACTCGTGCGTGAAAAATATTTGTTTGAGTTTCCCGCGCAAAGCATTGTGTTTGAATATTAGGAATGAGAAAGAAATAACTTCCACTGTTAGACTTATTTCTTTCGCTTTCCTTAATGCGGTTGCGAAGAATACTTCACAACGCCAATTACTCTGTCATATCTTGCACCAAACGGACGATGATAAACGACAATCGTATAATCATTTTGCGTCGCATACCAATCGCCTTCAAGTTCCGACATATCATATTGCTTCGTGCCTTTCGGCACTGTGACGTAAGCGTAATTATAAAAACCTTGTTTCAGAAATACGTTTGTCTTGTATAAATTTGCTGCCTCATCAAATTTTAAATGAAAACGTTCATCTAATTTCCAATCTGTCAAGCCGCCGAAAATATAAACCTCTTTATCTTCCATTTCCGGTTTTTTCAACGAAAAAAAAGTATTCACGTAATCACTCTGCGCTTCATTCACCACATTCACTTGAGCCGTCGGTGCCGGCAACGTTGTTGAATTGGCGTTACCCCCGATGACGGAAATCGCACCTTGCGAATAATCTAAAGTTTCAACAAAAAACCTGCCGTTCAAATCGAAATAATAAATATAAGGTTGACGCGAGCGATCTAAATCAGGTACTAACAAAA
Organism: Saprospiraceae bacterium; assembly: GCA_043748865.1. Lineage (GTDB taxonomy): Bacteria > Bacteroidota > Bacteroidia > Chitinophagales > Saprospiraceae > JAAFJT01. The sequence goes on along the minus strand of JAYTNA010000186.1, from coordinate 8,603 downwards.
ATTCCCAAGTCTCGTCGCCTTGAATAATGCGTTGCACGCGCTCCGAGCGATAGCGCGTACTGCGTACATCCACATAACGCCACTCGCGTCCGGCGGGAAAAATTAAAGAATCAATATTATCGTACGAAATTTTATCGCTGACAACGTATTGCGGTGTTTTTGCAATATATGCATTATCCCAACGCCCGTTTTGCAAAACAGTAGTGCGAATGTCGTTCATCGGATTTTGAATCCGAAAAGTTTTCGGGTCAATTTGAAAATGAATATCCTGATGCGTATTGTAATAAATCGCAGAAGCCGTTGCCGGAATCGGCGCGATACTAATTATGGGTTCGGAAATAATGAACCGGCGCGTGAGTATCGGTGTTTTATCGCCATTATCGAGATAAACGTGCAGCACATAGTTGCCGGACTTAGTAAATCGAATTACATCATTAGGAATTTCTAACCTGTAATTTGTAAATTGCACATTCGTCGCTTGCGCCGACCGATATTCTCTGATGCGATCCTCTTGCAATGCTTCTAAATATTCTATTTTATCTAAGCGCGAAGGTTTCCAATCGCGGTCGCATTGCTCAACGGTATAGCTGTAATTTTTTACATCAGCATCTAAATCATCGAAATGCAATTTTAAAGTTTGATTTGATTTTAGGTCAATGATGACATCACCGTTACCGTCCAAAGCATCGGCAAATTGTATAGTACGGATATTTTTAGCATAAACAGTATCAACTGCCGGTAAGGATTGTGCTGAAAATTGCGATATAAAGCATAATGTTATTAAAAAAGTGAAATTTTTTTTTCTATTTTGCATTGATTCAGTGATTGACTGATTGTTGTTAACTCTTGAAAAGTTGTTGCGATTTTGTCGCGTAATTTTTTTAACGAAAATTCCTGTAATAAATTTAATTTTGCGTTCAAAAAATAAAACGTTCAATAAATTTATGAAATTTCTCATTGTCGGTCTCGGCAATATCGGTTCCGAATACGAAGATACGCGCCATAATATTGGTTTTAATGTTTTGAATCAATTAGCCGCCGATTTGGACGTGCCTTTCCAACTCGAACGTTTAGCACTCGTAAGTTCGGCAACTTATAAAGGTAAAAAACTCACGCTCATAAAACCGACAACATATATGAATTTGAGCGGAAAAGCTGTTCAATATTGGTTGCAAAAACTCGACGTGCTGCCGGAAAATATGCTCGTTGTATTAGACGATTTAGCACTCGATTCCGGTATACAACGTTTGCGTCCGAGTGGTTCGGCGGGTGGACACAATGGTTTGAAAAATATTGATTTGATTTTGGGGCACAATAATTATCCGCGCTTACGACTGGGTATCGGCGATAATTTCAGAAAAGGTCAACAAGTAGATTATGTTTTAGGTAAATGGACGAAAAAAGAATTAGAGGTTCTGCCTGATATAATCACAAAAGCCGGTGAAACGGTAAAATCATTCGCCACTATAGGTTTGCAGTTAACGATGACAGCATTTAATAAGAAGATTTGATTTGTTGGTTGGTTGATTGTAGGGGCAACCCTTGCGGTTGCCCGTGTATATTTGCGGTCAAAAGGGCAACCACAAACAAAAGGGCAACCGCAAGGGTTACCCCTACAACAATTTAAAACTATTGCGGTGATATGCCGTCGCGCCAAAATTTTTAATTCCCTCTCTATGTTTTTTTGTGGGATAACCCATATTATTTCCCCAATCGTAACCGGAAAATTCGGTGTGTAATTTTTTCATATAATCATCTCGAAAAGTTTTTGCCAATACAGATGCCGCAGCAATTGACGCAAATTTACTGTCGCCTTTAATAATACACTGATGCGGAATGAGGTGTGACGATTTAAAATACTTACCATCAATCAAAAGTAATTCGGGTACGATCTTATTTTTGATTTGTTCAATGGCGCGTTGCATCGCTAAATAAGAAGCGTTTGCAATATTAAATTTGTCAATTTCTTCAACGCTTGCAATACCGATAGCAAATGCTAACGCTTGTGCTTCAATGAAGGGACGCAATAGGTAACGTTCTTTTTCAGTAAGTAATTTTGAATCAGTAAGTCCGGGTAAATCAAAATTTTTGGGTAAAATAACCGCTGCCGCAACAACATTACCGCACAAACAGCCGCGTCCGACTTCATCAACGCCGACTTCGATGAGGTTTCCCGTGTAATATGGTTGAAGTGACAAATTAATCTAAGATTTTACGGCATTAGTAATATGTGCCAAATGATGACGACAATGCCAAGAATACATCCCCAAAACATATTTTAATGTCATGGTTTTTTTTGCTTCCGGATGAAAATAAGTGCGCAAAAAATCATCATGTTTCATGTGATTGAGCACGTTTATCCAACGTATGTGCAAGGCTTCGATGATTTGCAACGAAGGCTCGATAGACAATTGATAATCATATCCTTTTGCCCATTCCGCCTCTTCATAAGGTCTTATAATCGGATTAGTTTCAGTCAAAGCTAATTTAAAGCGCGTAAAAGCATTCATGTGACTGTCCGCAATATGATGCACAACTTGACGAATTGTCCATCCACCGGGACGATAAGGCGTGTCTAATTGTTGCGGTGTTAAATCCTTAACAACTTCTTTGAGTTGTTTCGGCAACGCGGTAATATCTTCTATCCATTGCGTTATATCGCTTTGTGCAATGTGCGCCGGCGCGCGGTATTTGCCGATAGGATATTGCAAGTTTGTCTGGTCAGTAGTTGTCATTTTAATATGGTTACTCGTTATCCGTTATTCGTTATCCGTTATTCGCACTTTTTTTACGAATAACGGATAACAAATAACGGATAACGAACTTTTAAATTCCTAATATTTTTCTATTTTGTTTTTCATCGGCAACACCGCCGGCGAAATCGTCAAAGGCGCGTGCTGTTACTTCAATGATATTTTTTTTGATAAATGGCGCACCTTCTCGCGCACCTTGTTCCGGCGATTTGATGCAACACTCCCACTCCATCACCGCCCAACCGGTGTAATCATAAGCAGAAAGTTTTGAAAAAATGCCGGGAAAATTCACTTGACCATCGCCGAGAGAGCGAAAACGTCCGGGACGATTTACCCAATCTTGATAGCCGCCGTAAACACCGGAACGTCCGGTCGGATTGAACTCCGCATCTTTTACGTGAAACATTTTTATGCGCTCGTGGTAAATATCTATAAATGACAAATAATCCAATTGTTGCAAAACAAAATGCGAAGGGTCGTATAAAATATTAGCGCGTTCATGATTTTTTACGTGGTGCAAAAACAATTCGAAAGTAGCACCGTCATGCAAATCTTCACCCGGATGGATTTCATAACATAAATCAACACCCACATTATCGAAAGCGTTGAGTATTGGAGTCCAACGTTTTCCTAATTCTTTAAATGCTGTTTCCGCCAAACCTTTCGGACGCTGCGGCCAAGGATAGACTGTGTGCCACATCAAAGCACCACTGAAAGTGGCGTGCGCGTTTAAGCCTAAATTCTGTGATGCTTGTGCCGCATACATGAGTTGTTGCACTGCCCATTTTTGCTGTTCTTTCGGTTTACCGCGTAATTCGGCGGGTGTAAAACCATCGAAACCCGCAGTAAAAGCCGGATGCACGGCAACAATTTGTCCTTGCAAATGCGTAGAAAGTTCCGTGATAGCGATGCCGTGTTTTGCGGCGATACCAGCAAGTTCATCGCAATAAGTTTTGGAAGTGGCGGCTTTTTCTAAATCAAAAAGTCGCGCATCCCAAGTCGGAATCTGAACGCCGATGTAACCAAGATTACTCGCCCAAGTGCAAATATTTTCAAAAGTATTAAACGGTGCCTCGTCACCCGCGAATTGTGCCAAAAAAACGGCGGGTCCTTTTATGGTTTTCATAAATTTAAAGTTTAAGTCTGTTAAGTCTTCAACTATAAGCTATGAGCTATTAAATATAGAAACTTAAGGTTCATAGCTCACAGTTTATAGCGAAAGACTAACAGAGCCAAAAATACATGCTTAAATATTTTTTTTGTAATTTTTAATCATAAATCTTAAAACGCAATCTGAAAAACACTAAATTTGGCTTATTATTAGTTAGTCTTTAGCTGTAAGCTGTGAGCTATGAGTCTTGAGTTTCTATATTTAATAGCTTAAAGCTCATAGCTAAAGACTCAATTCTTTTTTATTTTGACAACTAAAATAGACACACTATCGGAAAACATGAGTTTACTGCCGATAGTAGAAACTTATGTTTACGAATTTTTTAGAAATCGGATTGACGAAAAATATGTTTATCACGACATCAGCCACACGGTTGAAGTGGTAACGGCTTGTCGTGAATTGGCAACAGCTTATAAAATTTCCCGAGAAGATTATGATATACTCATGCTTGCAGCGTGGTTTCATGATACCGGTTTTGAATTGGGTCCGGAAAAACATGAAGAACGCTCGATACAAAATGTGAAAAATTTTTTTTCTAATTTCAGTTGCCCCGAAACTCATTTAGAAAAAATTTGCGGGTGCATTCTTGCCACTAAATTGCCGCAACAACCTCATACGCTTTTAGAAAAAATTATTTGCGATGCCGATTTGAGTCACTTAGGGAGTAAATCTTTTTGGCGACGTATCGCACGCGTGCGCGAAGAAATGGCTTTGACGCAAAATCTGACGATGAATGAGGAGCAGTGGATAGATTTTGAAATCACTTTTTTACTTGGACATAATTACCACACCGATATTGCTCAACGTTTATTTGATAAACGCAAATCCAAACACCTCAAACAGATGCAACAACAAAAAAAACGCATTGCCACTGATAATGATTCCGATAATTTAGAAGAATTAATAACACTCAACGACTCGCTTAATAAAAAGACTTTAGACAAAAAAAATGAAAGTAAATTTGAATCGCGGTCATTCGGCAGAGGTGTTGAAACGATGTATCGCACTGCCTACGACACGCACAATAATTTAAGTGCTATTGCCGACCAAAAATCGAACCTTATGTTGAGCATCAATACACTGATGATTGCGATTATTCTTTCGGTGCTTATTCCGCAATTAGATGCTTCGCCGCATTTTGTGGTGCCTACTTTTGCTTTATTGGCGGTGTGTTTGTGTTCGATTGTTTTGGCGACGCTTTCTACGCGTCCGAAAGTAACGACAGGGCAAGTAACTTTAGATGATATCAGGAACAAACGTTCGAATTTACTTTTTTTCGGGAATTTTTATAGAATGAAACTCGATGATTATCAATGGGGTGTGATGGAAATGGTAAAAGATCCGGATTTTCAATATAGTTCTATGACGCGCGATTTGTATTTTCTCGGCAAAGTTTTGGCGCGAAAATATCAGTATCTAACAATCTGCTATAATGTTTTCATGTTCGGCATGATTGCCTCAGTCATTCTATTTGCCGTTGCTTTTATTGCAGGGGGTTCATTTGCCGGAAAATCGTTTCTGTTTTTTAAAATTCATTAAAGTATTTTTATTATAAAATGCGGATTTTTTTATTTACAGTTCTCATTTAACTTTAACGCTATCAATATAATACAATAATTTTCCGACATTAATCACGTATTTACTTTGATAAAACGCAATATCATAATAAGAATCTCTGTCAGTCGTAAAATCGGAATTGTATTTTATGTCTTGAACTTTAGTGAGTGTTGTATCTGACATACCGTAGGGCAAACCGCGCACCGTTTCCGAAAAAACTTTATCCCCGGCAGTAACAACATAACGTAAATCACCCGGTTTGCTGTTGCGTTTCCAAGTAGCACCTAAATCTGATGATACATAAAAATCAACAGCGTTAAAACCGGTGGCGTATAATTTTCCTCTATGCTCAAAAAAATTCAAAACCCAATCCGGAAATAATCTGCGTACTTGTCCGTCAAGCGAGATGCGATAACCGCCGTCTTTTGTCGCTAAATAAAAACTACCCCCCAAAAATTTAGAAGATTCTACTCTGCCGTCCGTACCTAAATTCGGAATATTTATGCGTTGTATAGAATTAATAGAAACAAATTTAGTAGCACTGAAATCCATTTGAATATCTAAGATAAATGCTGTGGCTAAATAAGTTGGATAAACAACGCCGGTAACGAGATATTTAGTACCGTCGGCACTGTAACAACCCGGAGTACGCGCCAAAACATCTATCTGAAAAGCTTCTTTTTTCAAAGTGTCAATCAAATCAGTTGTTAAAATACGTTTAATTTCAGTAGCACTTCGATTGCTGCGAAATTCCAAGAGTTGTTTATTATCCGTATTTTGAACGACGCGCATAAAAGTATTATCCGATAAAACAGGCATGCCGTACAGTTGTCGGTCAGTCGGCAGCGTGCGTTTTTCCAATAAATTTAAAAATTTATCGAACCGCGAGAATTGGTTATTAGATAAAGCTAATAAGTCTGTCGGCGTAGCGTATAGTGTTCTGATAAGTTGCTCGGAACTAAAACCGGCTATTGCCTTCCAAACAGTTTCCGTGTTTAAACTCGTTGGTTTGATCGGTTCGAGTGGTATAATACAGGCAGAAAAGCACTGTATTAAAAGTACAGTATAAAATACGTGCTTTCTCATGTGTAGTCTCAGTTATAAGTTTGAATAAACAATTACAATACAAATGTATTGATATAGCAAACAGTAATCAAATATTTTTATAGCCCAAACTAATAACTTAATCAATTATCTCTATTATCATCACTCATATCGGCAATGATAGCGTAAGCGTCGCCTTTATTTTGCAAAACTGTGCGCCAAAGCGTATTAGGTTGTGCATTGAATAAATAATTAGCGTGCATATCGGCTACAATCCATGAACCTTCTTCAATTTCAGATTGTAATTGTTTTTCACCCCAACCTGAATAACCGACAAAAAAACGAACGTGTTTAGATTCAATTAATTTTGCTTCCACTAAAAATTTTAAATTATCCCACGACCCGCCCATATAAACGCCGGCACTGATACGGACACTGCCTTCAATTAAATCGCCGACATTATGAATAAAATGCAACGTATTATTTTGCACGGGACCACCGTAAAATAACGGTGCTTTGAAGTGTGGGAAATCCGGAATCAAATCGTTGAGCTTAGTCTCTAAAGGTTTGTTGAGGATGTAGCCGAATGAACCTTCTTTGTCATGGTTGCACAAAAGAATAACAGACCGACGAAAATGCAGGTTGAGTGAATAAGGTTCCGCTAAAATTAATTTACCGTTTTTAACCGATTTATTTTTTTCAATATCTAAATTCATAAAGCTGAATTTAAAAGTTCACGATTGATTTGAGCAAACATACCGCGCAAAACTTTTCCGTTGCCACCAACTTCAATGATTTCAGTCAAACCATGTGCCAACATATTTTGCATGATTTGAGTCCAACGCACCGGAGCAGTTAATTGTTTAATTAAATTTTCTTTTATTATTTCCGGTTTAAAATGTGGTTTACCGTCAAAGTTTTGATAGATAGAGCAAATCGGTTTTTCGAAATGCGTGGCGTGAATCGTTTCCGCCAATTCTTCCTCTGCCGGTTTCATTAATGGCGAATGAAATGCACCACCGACAGGTAATATCAATGCACGTTTTGCGCCTTTAGCTTTGAGCTGTGCGCAGGCTTCGGTTACACTTTCCACGGTTCCGGAAATAACTAATTGCCCGGGAGTGTTATAATTTGCCGGCACAACAATATCTTTTATATCGGCACAAACTTCTTCAATTGTTTTATCATCAAGACCCAAAATAGCTGCCATTGTTCCGGGAACGGCTTCACATGCACGTTGCATTGCAAAAGCGCGTTTTTGCACCAAGCGCAAACCGTCCTCAAAAGATAAACTTTTCGCGGCAACCAATGCAGAAAATTCGCCGAGCGAATGTCCTGCCACAAAATCCGGCTGAAAATTTTCGCCGGCATTAAAAGCAGTCACGACAGAATGTAAAAAAACGGAAGGTTGCGTTACTTTCGTTTGTTTTAAATCGTCGTCGCTGCCGTCAAACATAATATCAGTGATGCGATAACCGAGAATCGTGTTCGCTTGTTCAAATAAATTTTTAGCCGGATCAGAAGTGGCGTAAAGTTCTTTACCTATACCCGAAAATTGCGACGCTTGCCCCGGAAAAATATAGCCTTTCATCTCTATTTTGGATTTACGATTTTAGATTTACGATTTCAACCGTAAAATTATTCTGCAACTTTATGGAAAAATTATCAGATTATAAAATTTTCGATAGAAAAAATGCGTAAAGAAAAATTAATTTCTTTACGCATTTTTCGACGTACTACTTGAAACTTAATTTGTACGTGTACACTTTTCGGCTAACCGCATTTTTTGATTTTGAATTTTTAGCATACATTTCTGAATCAGAATTTTCAGAATGAATAAAAATTTGATAATAAATTTTAAAATCCTGTAAATTCTGATTCAGAAAAAATGTGCTAATTTTCTTTGTTTTTACTTGATGATACAAAGGTGGAGTGTTGTAACAGCGTTGTAAAATTTGTTGCGGCGAGGTGTAGTAAATTCTTATTGAAGTGTATGATTTTACATTTTAGGTTTTACACAGATGTGCCGATTCACCATCGTCGGGTACTTGAGTGAACTTATTTCATATTGAACTGTT
>JAYTNA010000185.1:0-6576 GCA_043748865.1 Saprospiraceae bacterium | reverse complement strand
CTTTACGTGCTTGCAATTGCCCCACACCGATGACAACAAAATCATTTTCCGAAAGTCCCAAAGCTTTTCTGCCGGCGGTGCGGTTTTCAGGTGTGCGCGTCCATTCTTCCAATAAAACCGGATTATAAATATTAACGACTTTTGTTTTTACGCCCAATTCTTTAATCGCTTTTTCCACCATCGGTGAAATAGAAATGACGACATCGGCATACCGATACACCATTTTCAGATAAAGAACCAAAAGTGGTTTTATGTATTTGGCACCGGGTACAGAGCCGTCAATAGAATCCGGAATAATATGCGACGTAAAAATTTTTTTGCCTCTGTATCTGATGCCTTTCCAAAAATAATAAGGTCCGTATGTATGACTGTGTAGAACATCGCCATGACCGTCGTTATTTACGACAACTTCAACATCGTTGCCTTCTTTTAATAAATCAATCAGATTCAAAAAAGCAGTATGAACCCCATTTGCCTTTACGCCAAATGAAGTTTCAGATATGAAATGCACTTTCAGTGGTTTTCCCATGTATTATTCGGATATTTTTTTTTCATGCGGTTTTTTAAAAAACACTTCAAAATTACTATTTCCACTCGAATTTATTTAAAAAATCTACTTTAAAAATAAATGATTTGGGGTAAGTAAAATATTTACGTAAATTTAGTGTCGCTAAAACCGAATTTTACAATTTAAATTAAACTTTTTTTACAAAAAAAACGACAACCCGCATTACACCAAGTTGTCGTCCTATTGTTGCAATTTAAAATTTTAGTTTCTGCGGTCGTGATTCCAATCGCGATTTTTTTTACGACCTTCATGGTAAGTATCATGATTAATATGTTCGGCGATATGTTGTGCCGCATAAAAATCATTTCTTACCAAGGCGAGTATCAATTCATTTTCGTCGTAATTTATATCGCGTGAAAACACGGCACGTCCTGCTCTATCTGAATATACATTCATGCGACTGCGGTCAACTTGCCAATTGTTGCCGTCATAATATAGATGATCGAGTAACGCATTGCGTTCTTTTTGGTCGTTCATAATATCGAACGCTTCATGTTGCGCACCGCGATAATCTCCTCTGTTCACCAAATTCAACATTTTAAATTTATCTTCTTGTATGTGTGCAGTTAAATGGGCTAATTTTTCACGGTCGCGAATAATTACAGTTTCATAATCATTGTACCTATTTCGTGCGTCATTGCGATCATAATCCGGTCGCGATGTTTCGTGATGCGCTCTATAATTATATTCATTGTTCGCGGTATAATAATTTTGTGCTGAAGCCGAGGAGGTGCCGTTTAATAAACCGACTGCGATGATAAACAAACCTATAATGCGTTTCATATTCAAAAAGTTAATTGTTTTAAAATAAATCTAACTGATATATAGACGATGAAACGTTTAATCGGTTTATCTTTAAGCGACGTTATAACTTGTATTTAACTTTGGTGTTAAAGGTTGGTTAATTGGTTAACTGAATAAATTGTTTATTGACTTTCCGCAAGATTAATCGTTTTTCATTTTTCATTTTTCATTTTTAAAAATGCGTTATATTTTATTACTCGCCACATTTTTTACGCTTACTAATTGTAACAATACCAACAATTCAACGGATATGGTAAAGAAAACTATAAACGCTTCGCCTATTGCTTTTATCGGCACATACACTGCCGATATGGGTTTTGTAAAAGGAAAAGCTGCCGGTATTTACACTTGTCGTTTAGATACTACGACGGGTGCATTAATCATCATTGATTCTGCTGCGTCTTATAATCCGTCGTTCGTGACGATTTCTCCTGATAAAAAATTTTTATATGCTGTCGGTGAAGGCGGCGGAAAACCAACGGAACCTTTCGGTAGTGTTTCCTCCTTTTCAATCGGCGAGAATGGCAAACTTACAAAACTGAATGAAGTTTCGAGTTACGGCGTTGCGCCTTGTCATATTTCGACAGATAAAACCGGAAAATTTGTTTTTGTGGCGAATTACGTGAACGGCAGTGTGGAAAGTTACGGTGTAAAATCGGACGGCAGTTTGACAGACGCTATTCAAAAATTACAATACGCCGGGAAAGATCCTTTTGCGCATCAAATGTTCACAACTCCGGATAATCGTTTTGCATTAGTAATCAATAAAGGTTTGGATTCCGTTTTTGTTTATGAATTGAAAGGAGACGGAAAATTTATAGAAGTGCATAAAGGCGGAACAGTACACGGAGCAGGTCCGAGACACTTAACGTTTAATACTGCGCAACTGAATGATAAAGGTATGATGCCGGCGTATGTGATTAACGAAAATAATTCAACCGTTGATGCTTTTAATTTTGATACGCATTCAGGAACACTTACGTCTTTTCAAACAATAAATGCTTTGCCCTCAGATTTTAAAGGGAAGAATACCGGCGCAGAAATTGAAGTGCATCCGAGCGGCAAATTTTTGTATTCATCTAATCGCGGACACAATTCAATAGCCGTTTTTCAAATTGCAGCCGACGGTAAACTCACATTGGTTCAAAACGCACCAACGCAAGGTGACATTCCGCGCAATTTTACCGTTACGCCGGATGGAAAAATGCTTTTAGTCGCCAATCAAAATTCGGATAATATCGTCGCGTTTAAAATTGATGCGAGAACGGGAAAATTAACACAATCAACCATCAGTAAAGTTTTTACGCCGGTTTGTATAGTTTTTAAATAAAAAAATTTCTTCTAAAAATAATTTTGTGAAAATTACTGATAAACGCTATTTCGATTCATTCAATTTATTAATTGGAAAAGAGATTGCGAATCTTGTACTTCAATTTGATTTTACACGACAAAATAGTAGTTTAGATTATCAGACTCAAGCATCTGCCGTCTTTTCATCAAACATTGAAGGGAATAGTATTGACTTAAATTCATTTATGAATTACAAGTTATCGAAAGAAAAATTTAAACTCGGAAAGGAGTTGCAAGAAATTGAAGACTTAATTTTAGCATACGAATTTGCGCAGTCTGAAAAATTAACAAAAAAAACTTTTTTAAAAACACATAAGATTTTATCAAAACAATTACTTATTAACAATTTACGCGGGAAATATAGAAATGATAAGGTAGGTGTTTTCGGAGAATCCGGTCTTGTTTATTTAGCTGTAGAACCGCATTTGGTATCGGAAACGATGAAAGTTTTTTTTTCCGAAATATCTTCTTTGCTTTCTATTGAAACTAACTTGGAAGAAGCCTTTTATTTTGCAGCTTTAATTCATTTAAGGTTTGTGCACATCCACCCGTTCAGAGACGGAAACGGCAGAACTGCACGATTGTTAGAAAAATGGTTTTTAGCACAAAAATTAGGCGCAAACTATTGGCAACTCCCTTCCGAAAAATATTATAAAGACCATCAAGCTGACTACTACAAAAACATCAATATCGGTATTAATTTTTATGAATTGGATTACAATAAGTGTTTGCCGTTCTTGGCGATGTTGCCGGAATCTTTAAAGTAGAAAATACTTTCAAAACATCCGCGCCGCTTTCACTGCACGTTTCCAACCGTTATATAATTTCACAACCTCAACCCGTTTCATTTGCGGTTTGAAAACTGTTTCTTGTTGCCAATTTTGAGTGATATCATCCGTATCGCGCCAAAAACCCACGGCGAGACCGGCGAGATAAGCGGCTCCGAGTGCTGTTGTTTCTTGAATCACCGGACGTTCAACTTTTACGCCGAGTAAATCCGCTTGAAATTGCATTAAGAAATTATTTTTTACGGCACCGCCGTCCACGCGCAAACCTTTTAGTTTGATACCCGCATCGCGTTCCATACACGCTAAAACATCTTTTGTTTGATAAGCGATACTTTCTAAAGTAGCGCGAATAATATGTGCTTTTCCGGAGCCGCGCGTTAATCCGAAAATAGCACCGCGTACTTTTGAATCCCAATAAGGCGTACCGAGTCCGACAAATGCGGGTACGACATACACACCGTCGTTGCTTTCCAAATTTTTGGCATAACCTTCCGTATCGGCGGCATCTTTAACAAGTTCAACGGAATCGCGGAGCCATTTTACGGCGGCACCGGCAACGAAAATAGAGCCTTCGAGTGCGTAAGAAACTTTTCCGTTGATAGACCAAGCAATTGTTGTCAGCAAACCGTTTTTTGAAGCAACAGCATTTTCACCGGTATTCATTAACATAAAACAACCTGTACCGTAAGTGTTTTTCGCCATACCCGGCGTAAAACAAGTTTGTCCAAAAAGCGCGGCTTGTTGATCGCCGGCGATACCACCGATTTTTATACCGGCAATACCGAAAATATCCGGTCGCGCCGTCCCGAAATCGGAAGAAGAATCCTGAACTTTCGGCAACATGGATTGAGGTACAGTTAATGCCGCACAAAGTTCATCATCCCATTTTAAATCGTGAATATTGAACATCATTGTGCGCGAAGCATTAGTATAATCAGTCGCGTGATTTTTTTCTTCCGTCAAATGCCATAGCAACCATGTATCAATCGTTCCGAAAAGTAAATGTCCGGCTTCTGCATCGGCGCGTGCGCCGGCAACATTATCTAAAATCCATTTAACTTTCGTGCCTGAGAAATAGGCATCAATCAAAAGACCGGTTTTTTCGCGGACTTGCATATCATAACCGCGTTTTTTCAAATCGTCGCAAATATCCATCGTTTGACGCGATTGCCAAACAATGGCATTATAGACCGGTTTACCGGTACGTTTATCCCAAACAACCGTTGTTTCGCGTTGATTTGTAATGCCGATAGCGGCAATAGATGCCGGATTGACTTCGCGCAAAACTGTTTGGATAACATTTTGAACGCTTTGCCAAATTTCCGTTGCGTCGTGTTCTACCCAACCGGCTCTCGGAAAAAATTGTGTAAATTCTTGTTGAGCAACCGCAATAACATTGCCTTTTTTGTCGAATACCATAGCACGCGAACTCGTCGTGCCCTGATCAATTGATAAGATATATTTTTTTTCCATTGATGAATAGCTATCAGCTATCAGCTATCAGCCTTCAGCTACCAACAATTTTTTAAGCTGATAACTGATAGCTGATAGCTGATAGCTATTTATGATTTCTTAAACACCCTCACATAATCTACAAACATACGTTGCGGAAAAATGGTTGAACCGTTCGGAGGACCGGGCCAATCACCACCGACTGCAAGATTCATTATGATAAAGAAGGGCGCATTAAAAGGATAAGAAGAACCGACTTTATCGCGTGTTGTTGTATTATATGCGATATCATCCACTAAATATTTAACAGAATCTTGTTGCCAAATAATTGAAAAAACATGAAATTGATCGCTGAAAGTGCCGGATTTCAAACTGTAATTGCCGCCGTCCTGTGTGTTTGCTGATCCGCCCGATGGTCCGAAATGTGAAGTACCGTAAACTTTTCCGGGTTCACGACCGATAATTTCCATGATATCTATTTCGCCGCATTTAGGCCAGCCGACTGTTGTAATATTATCTCCGAGCATCCAAAGTGCGGGCCACATACCCGATGATGTCGGCACATTAGCGCGCATATCAATACGCCCTAAATTAAAACTTTTTTTGCCTTGCGATTTTAGACGGGCTGAAGTATAGTTGTTGTTGCCTAATTTTTCTTGGCGTGCTTCAATTACTAAATAACCCGCGGAAGTAATATAACTGTTGGATTTATTATCCGTGTAATTTTCCAATTCGTTGTTACCCCAACCGCTTCCGCCAATATCATAACCCCAAACCGATTGATCTATGTCTTTATTTGAAAATTCATCAGCGAAATCAAGCGTGTAACCGGGATAGGTTTTGGGTGTCGAATAACCGGCATCGGAAACGTACACATAAATGTCATCGTTTAAAATTGTACCGGTGGTCACATCGGTTCCAATAATGGCATTTTGTGCATTGGAAAGTATAACGAGAAAAGTTTTATCGGGCGCGCGAATTGTATCGGCAATGACGCTAATATTTATAACGCCTTCGGTTGAATTGGCGGGTATAGTGAGCGTACCATTTTGTGCTACATAATCTTTTCCGGCGATGGCAGTACCATCAGAAGTTTTAAAATTAACGGTGACAATATTGGTCGTGGCTTTACTCAAAGTTACTTTGAATGGAAAAATAGTTTGTCCGACATTTCCTTCCGGAAGTGATACGCCACTGATACTGATTGTCGGCGTAATTGCACCGTCAGTACCACTACCGGTTTTTGAACAAGATAAAGATAGAATTGTAACTGCCAATAGTGAAAAAATCATGTTTTTCATATTTTATAATTGGTTGTTTAAAAAATTATACAGCGTTATTGAATGTTTTAAATATGAGACAAATGTAAGAAAGTTTAGAGAATTAAAGAGAAAATAAATTGAAATATTAGTGCCCATCTATTTTTCCGCTTGGTCCATCAATTATTAAAACCCAATCATTACCGAAACCTACTGTGGGCGGTGTAAATTCATTTTTGCCCGTATTATCAATTAATCCGAGTGCTTTTACTTGAGCATTTTTCGGATTGAACCACGACACTTTTATTTGTTTTGATTTTATAACCTGCGTGTTGATTGTAATTTTTTTTCCTAC
>JAYTNA010000184.1:0-1795 GCA_043748865.1 Saprospiraceae bacterium | reverse complement strand
GTACGGCGGTTACGTTGATACAAGCCGTCGTACATCTTGCCGGGCTTAAATGAATTTATCGGAATTGTCGGCGGCGGTGTATATGCTACGAAGTTATCGGGAATTTCTTTTATTGTTTCTCTATAACTGCCGCCTTTTATAATTGTACTGAAACGTTCTTTCACTTTTTCATTTTTTCTGCCGTCCCATAAATCTTTGTAAGAATACGGGTGATTGACATAAAAAACCTTATTGGTTTTCGCCATTTCTTTGGCAAAACTCAACGAAACAGATGAATAATTGTTGTCGGTTCGAAATAATGTATTCAGAATTATGTCGTAGTCTTTTCTCATGAATGTTAAATTAAGACGATAGACAATGGACAATAGACAATGGAAAAATTTTCATTATCATTGTCTATTGTCCATTGTCTATTGTCCATTATCTATTGTCAAATTCATTACCGGATTTCTTTTCAAAAATTTATGATACATCTCGCCGTAGAAACTAAAAGCATATTTAAAAACTTGACCGATTTGTACATTCAAAACGCGGTGCAAAATTGTTTGCATTACGATAAACATAATTGTCAGTGCCATTAAAGTACCGTAAGCTGCACCGTATAAACCGAACCAAGTTATAAAAAAATAATTACACACCAAATTCACACAAGCACCTGCCGCAGTGGTATAAAAATTTAATTTCGGTTTGCCAATCGAATCTATCACTGTACCGAATTGAACGCCAAATGCCATGAAAACACCATAAAAAATAGTTAAGCGCAAAATATGTGCAGCGTCGGCATAACTTTTTCCGCCGATCACGGTGACGATTATATCTGCAAACAACAAAATAAAAATCACTACCGGAATTATCAAAGATAAAAGTACACCGACAGATTTTTCGTACAAAAATTTTGCCGATGTTTTTCCGTCTTCATGATGCCGTCGTGCCGATTGTGGAAATAAAACCGCCGCCAGGGTCGTTGTTGGCACGTCTGCCAACGTATTTATTTTCGTTGATAAATCGTAAGTAGAAAGCGAGCCGAGTAATAATTTTCCCAAAATTAATTTATCAACGGTTTTAAAAGCCATCGTCGCCACGTTTGTACCGAAAGTATATTTACCGTATTTAAATAATTTTTTTAACCAACCCAAATCTAATTTTGAACTCAATACAAAATACTTTCGCGCAAACCAATAGCCAACGAGTGCTGCCGGAATTGCTGCTAATAATTGTACACAAGCCAATTCTGAAAGTTCGACCGTTTTATTTGTCAATTTTAAATACAAAATGAAAAAGAACAAAGCACCGGTACGTACAAAAGTGGACCAAAACAAACCTTTAAAATCCATGTACGCTTGCTGTATAAAATTGAATTGATACACTGCCGACAAAATAACCGTCGTAATCGCATAAATACTCAATAATTGTATCAATATCGGTTGTTCGTAACTGTCTGCAATGAACGAACACGTAAATAAAAGTAAACCGGCAATTAATAAAGACAGCACGACATTCAAAAGCATAGATGCCGTGTTAATTGCGCTGTGTTCTTCTTTCGGTGTGGTGTTCAAAAAAGTCATCAAAGCATTTTGCAATAAACCCGTTCTGCTCACTTCCACAACCGAAATTATCGTCAAATAAATAACCCACACCGAACAAACATCTTTACCCAACATTCGCCACAACAAAACCACCGAACCCAAATTAAAAATCATTTGGGTTACTTGATTGAGCAGCGAATAAAAACCTGATTTTATCCAATAGTTTTTCATAAATATTTAAGTCGGTTAGTCAGTTAGTCGGTTAGTCG
>JAYTNA010000183.1:0-4510 GCA_043748865.1 Saprospiraceae bacterium | reverse complement strand
CCGGTGCCTTCCATAAATAAATGATTGAGTTTCGGATACGATTTTAACGACACATTTTTATTGTTGTTCATTACATCTTTCCAAATTTTAAAATCCGTCATTGTGACTTGATAATCGCGTTCACCTTGTAAAATCAGCGTCGGCGGTTTTATATTTTTTAATGTTGTTACAGCGTTGTAAGTGTGCAACGACATCCAATACGTTGCCGGAATATTGAAAGGCAGTGATGCCGCAGGACTATCTTTATCGAACTGTCCGGAATGTAAAAATTCGGTGCGATGTTTTAAATCAGCCAAATATTTTTTCAATTCTTCTGTCGGTTGCCGGTTTTGTAAATAATTAATTTGTTCGAGCATTACGTCTTCTAAAGAACGCGCATTAGCCGCCATCATTACTATTCCGGCGAGGGTATCGCGCAACATTTCTGCAATGCGCGGAGCCATCATCGCACCTAAACTGTGTCCAATAATAATTATTTTGTAATTTTTAAGCGTATCGTTGTTTTTGAAATAGCGCACAACATTTACGACATCATCCGTCACTTCATCGTCAATTGTTAACTTATCTAAGTTCAAAGATTTTGGAGCAAAGTGTGTGCGTTTGTCGAATCGAAAAACGGAAATACCATTTGCCGCCAAATTTTCTGCTAAATCTTTAAAAGGTTTATTAGGACCGATAGTTTCGTCACGGTCTTGCGGGCCGGAACCATGTACGAGTATCGCTAATATTTTTTTATTGCGCGCTTCGATTTTCGTTTGTGTGAGGATGCCCGGCAAATCAATATCTTTAGAACGGATTTTTAAAAGTGTACTCGTAAAACTATCGGCGACTTGAGACACAGGCACTTGTTCAAAATCTTGATGCGGCACCAAAAAAAAGCCCACAATTTTATGATTTTTATTAAAAGTTAATTTCAAATCCAATGTTGCTTTTTCAAATTGAGAATAATAAAAAAGAAAATTATAAACCGAATCGTGTTGTTGTTGAAAGCTCAATTGCTTTTTGTATTTGCCGATAGAAGTTTCTAAAGACATAACAATGTGCTCCAAAACCGTTTTGTTTATTTTAGATTTTACACTCGTATCAAAAAACATCGTAGCTTCAGCATATCGGTGAGCGAATAAATTTTCGATAAGCTGACTGCCGATTATTGAATCGTTTTGTGATTTCAATGACAATGAGAACGACAAGAAAATTAGAATAATAAAAAAATAATTTTTCATTTTGAATAATTAAAACTTTTTATGCAATTTTAAAAAAGATATTTCAACAGGTACACTCAAACAAGAAGTTAAAGATGTTAACAATATTTTAACTTTTAGTTAAAGCGAAAAATAATTCCTTTCTTTGATTAATTAAGTTGAAAGTGTAAGATTTTAATTTAATAACGAAACATTTTCGATTTTAAGTCGTAAAAATTACACAGTTATCAGCTATTAAATGTCGGCTATCAAGAATTTTTTTTCTGCTGTAGCTAACTTCTAATAGCTGATAGCTAACCTCTGATAGTTAAAAAAAATAATTCCTGAACACAATTTAACATACCACGTCAATATCATTCTAATATGGTTGATATAATTCTACACTTTCAAAAAAAATTCGCACAACAACCGGAATTGCGCGAAGAATGTAAACCCGCTGTACAATCTTCTTTTACATTAACGCATAATGAAGAAGCTGATTACACGCTTTGGAGTTTAACAAATCAGCCGGATAAAATGGCGACGTGGTTGCGCGAACAAGTGCTTATTGCAAATAGTTCGCCTTTTAAAACGCATACCGGTATTGATTTTTATCAATACGGGGCATCAAAAGGTTTTCGTTTACATCCGGCACTCACAAAATTTTCCGACAGCCATTGCAAACACTTTTTCATTTTTATGAAAGAACGTTTTTTGCAAGCCGGTTATAAAGTACAGACAGCCGATAAACGCTTATTTAAGCGCGGTTATTTCGATGAAACGATTTGTCGTTTTGTTTTGAAACCGGGATCGCCGGAAAATGCCGACTTGCCACAAATCACCCTCGAAATGGTGAGTAAAAATAATCATTTAGCTTTGTTTCACCTCATTACAACGGCTGCCGGCGGTGAAATACCGCACGCGACCAATCATTTTTCGGATTTATTAGAGCGCGTTCTAACTTTTTAATGCAACAAATTTATTTTAGACTAAAGTAAAAAAACCGCGCAAGAAAATTTATTTTTCTTTGCGCGGTTTTTTCGTTTATTATGTTGTCGGAAAAAATTATGGGAAACCGAAGTTTTTTACAGACTAACTTAAAAATTATTTAAATAAATACCCAGTTTAATGACCTTGTAAAAAATGAATAATTGAAAGATAAATCGGCATACCAAAGGTAATGTTAAACGGAAAAGTTACAGCCAGAGCCATTGGTAAAAAAATACCGGGATTAGCTTTAGGAACAGTTATTTTCATCGCCACAGGCACCGCAATGTAAGAGGCACTTGCTGCTAAAATAGATAAAATAAATCTGTTTCCTGTGTCAGAAGTTACTAAACCACTTAAAAAAGCGACCAAACAACCGTTTATCAAAGGAATAAATATGGCGAACAGTGCTACAAACCAACCTTTTTTAATAAAATCATTTAATTTTCTGCCACTTAAAATTCCCATATCTAAAAGAAAGATAGCGAGAAATCCTTTAAAAATATCAGTTGTGAAAGGTTTGATGCCTAAAGCCTGTTTTTCACTTGTTAATAATCCGATGACCAAACTGCCTAAAATTAATAAAACGCTACCGTTAGTGAATGAATGTTTTATTACAGAACTTATCTTAGAATTAGTTTCTTCGTTTTTGCTGAACCATCGAATTAAAATAACCCCGACAACGATCGCCGGTGCCTCCATTAATGCCATAACCGCAACCATGTGACCGCCAAAAGTGATATTTTGTATTTCTAAAAACGAAATCGCTGTTACAAATGTTACCGCACTTACCGAACCATAAGCTGCTGCCACTGCTCCGGAGTCTTCCGTGTTGAGTTTCGTTTTCAAAATAAAGAATGTGTACACCGGAATCAAGCAAGCAATGATAACTCCGAATATCATTGTCGCAATTATTTCAATCGTAAAATGACTGTGTGCCAACTCTTGACCGCCTTTAAAGCCGATTGAAAATAATAAATAAAGCGAAATAAATTTAGAAGAGTTGGGTGGAATCTCTAAATCACTTTTTAAACGGACAGATAAAACACCCAATACAAAAAATAAAAGTGCGGGATTAGTCAGGTTGTCAATCAGTAAATTAAAATTCATAATTAAGCGGTATTGTGTTGAATAGAACTAAGTTTTTTATTTTTTAATTAATGGCGCAAAGTTGAGGCGGATCATTTATTAATTTTTATTTATCTTTGCAATGGACAGCATAAATTTTTTTTATGAATTATACGATTAATCAACTTCAAATCTTTTTAAAGATTACACAAACTCATAGTATTACTAAAGCGGCTGAAGCATTATTCTTAACGCAACCGGCTGTTTCCATTCAACTTAAAAATTTTCAAAACCAATTTCAAATACCACTTACTGAAATTATTGGAAGAAAACTTTACATCACCGATTTCGGCAAAGAAATTGCGTCTGCGGCAGAAAAAGTATTAGAAGACTTACACGCGATTAGCTATAAAACCACAGCATATAAAGGACAATTGGCAGGACGTTTGAAAATCTCATCGGTCTCAACAGGAAAATATGTTATTCCTTATTTTTTGGCTGATTTTCTGAAAGTGCATGAAGAGGTAGAATTGTTTTTAGACGTTACTAACAAAGCGAAAGTAATAAATAGTTTAGAAAACAACGAAGTTGATTTTTCGCTGGTTTCCGTTTTACCGCTTAATATGATGATTGAAAATATAGAATTGATGGGAAATAAATTGTATTTAGTGGGTAATACACAACGAATTTTTACCGAAAAAAGTTATAATTGTCAGATTTTTGAAGACTTACCACTCATTTATCGCGAAAAAGGTTCGGGTACACGGCTTACGATGGAAAAATATATTGAACAAAATGCGCTTCCTGTTAGAAAAAAAATGGAACTCTCGACTAATGAAGCCGTCAAACAAGCTGTTATTGCCGGATTAGGTTATTCAATTATGCCGTTAATAGGAATAAAAAACGAATTAATTAATGGCGATCTACAAATAATTCCTGTTGACGGTTTTCCGATAAAATCTGTGTGGTATATCATTTGGGATAAAAATAAAAAATTCTCACCGGTAGCCAATGCTTTTTTGAATTATTTGATACACGAAAAAAATAAAATTATTAAAGAAAAATTTGACTGGTTTGAAAAATATATTTGACAATCCGGCACAGCGCTTATAATAATGAGACTTTTTATTTATAGCCGAATTTCAATATAAACAAAAAAGCGCGTAAAGAATAATTAAATTCTTTACGCGCTTTTTTTGAGCCTTATAAACTGAAATTAGCGAGTACTATGCACGGGAAGAAAAAAGTGAATGTACCGAAGGCTTAAATTTTAG
>JAYTNA010000182.1:0-1604 GCA_043748865.1 Saprospiraceae bacterium | reverse complement strand
ATGACAAACTTAACAAGTCTATTGACTAATCTAACGGAAGTAAAAATGGATGTTTTAACATCTAATCAAATGTCGAACCTTAAAGGTGGCGGCGGTTATCCTTGGGGCGGTGGCAAAAGCGGTAAAAAGAACAAAAGCGGTCGCCGTCATAGCGGTCATGGTCATAGCGGTCACGGTGGTGGCTACGGTGGTTGCGGTTGCGGTTGCGGTTGTCATGGTTAATTAATCTTTCAACCAAACTATTCTTTAGAAAAAAGTTTCAAATCCCTCTACTCATTAAAAAAGTAGAGGGATTCTTTTTATTTTGATAAAAAATCCTCTATCCAAAATTTTAAACACCGTGAAAGAAAAAAAATACATACTATCAGATAAATTCGAATTAGTAGAAAATATACAAGCACCAATCGAACATCGCTTTACGATGTACAATAAAGTAATGGAAGAATCAATAGTATTGAACGAACCCATTTTCGAATTTCTTAAAAATTTTCAGAAAGAAAATACTTTAAAAACTGTTATAGATATTTTCACTGAACTTACACAGTCTTCGAGAGAAGATGTTCAACCCATTATTCAAAATTTTTTTCACCAAATGTCGCATCGCGGCGTAATAATTCCGTTTAAAATAAAACGCGGCAATAAAATTTTTGAAGAACGCAATAAAGTTTTTCCTGACGGACATTTTATAGATGAATTTCGCATCGAAAAACATTTATCGTCGAATATGCCCATTCATGTTTATTTAGCTGAAGATACTTTAAAAAATAAAAAAGTCATTTTGAAAGTTCTACAGTTTTCGACCAAGATGAACGAAAAGCAACGCGAACATGATTTGAAATTATTCGAAAAAGAATTTTGTATTTTACGCGCGCTTACGCACCACAACATTGCCGCTTGTCTCGATTTCAGAAATGATTATGCCGTTATCGAATATGTTGAAGGACAGGATTTATATAGAAAAATAAAAGATAAAACGACATCGGATTTAGAAACACGCCTCAATTGGTTAGTACAAATTTTTGAAGGCGTTACTTATCTGCACGAAAAAAATATTTTGCACGGTGATATTCATTATTCAAATGCTTTAATCACAAACGAGCATACGGCAAAAATTGTTGATTTCGATTTGGCTTGCTATGCCAACGATCCAAACACCGCCATCGGCGGTATGCGTCCGTTTATTCCGCCCGAAAGAATTGATTTGAATGCTTTTGAATTTTACAAAAATTTGCCGGACTTTCGATCGGAAATACATCAATTGGGCGTGTTAAGTTTTTTTGCCATTTACGGACGCTTACCATTTCAAGGCGACACTTGGAACGAAACCGCAAAAGCTATTTGCGAAAACGTTCCGGTTTTTGAAGATACAGATAATTTCGGTAATGCTGTTTTCGACGACTTGAAGAATTTTTTAGACAAATGTTTGAAAAAAAATCCGGAGCAACGATTTGCTTCTACGAACGAAGCATTTTTAAGTCTCAGAAACCGGAATTTAGAAGGTCAATATACATAA
Organism: Saprospiraceae bacterium; assembly: GCA_043748865.1. Taxonomy (GTDB): domain Bacteria; phylum Bacteroidota; class Bacteroidia; order Chitinophagales; family Saprospiraceae; genus JAAFJT01. The sequence continues at coordinate 91 of JAYTNA010000182.1, read as the reverse complement.
ACTATACTTTGGATACTTACACCTTTATCAAATCCAAAATAGTTTCAATCACATCTTCTACATTTGGTTTTGAAAAATAATCACCATCAGA
>JAYTNA010000181.1:0-5736 GCA_043748865.1 Saprospiraceae bacterium | reverse complement strand
TTCGGCTCGAAACTCGATGCGACCGGTGAAAGTAAAAGAGAAGAATACTTTACGGTTAAGGAAGTAATCAGTCCGGAATTAATTTTATTGAGTAATGGTTTAACTATTCGTCTCATCGGTATCAAACAAGATTTCAGTAAAAATGGTGATGCCCATGATTTTTTGATTAAGAAAACAAAAGGTAAAAAAGTTTTTATGAAATACGATACGGTTAAACACGATCAAGAAAACAATTTGATGGCTTATCTTTATCTCGAAAATAAAACTTTTTTAAATGCCCATTTAATTAAAGAAGGTTTAGTTGTAGTAGATAATTCAATAGAATATAAGCTAAAAAATAAATTCAACGCTTTACAGAATGTCTAAAAAACACTCGTTGGAGTTTGGCAAAAAAGAAAAAGTACTCAACTATGCTTGCCAAACTTATCAACTTTCAAGACCTAATAAAGTTGGTACTGTCATGGCACTCATCAGAGAATGTCAACCACAATCTATTGAAGAATGGGAGAAATGGTATTTTGAAAATGCTTTTACCGATGGTAAAAAATCTTTTAAAATTACACAGGACAGTTTGAATGAACTTGGAAACCGGTTATATGCCGTCATTACAGAAACAGTTATACCGGAATGGCAAGAAGCATTTCGAAACTTGACGCTCCAAGATTGTGTAGATTATATTCACAACTTAACAATCAATCGAACATTTGACGGCTATATTCGAGAAAAATCTGTGGTCAATCATGGATTAGCAAAACATTTTCCATCAATAAAATTTGATGAAAGTTCGGCTCATCTCGACCATGCAGGTGATATTGATTATCTCGGCTACGTCGGCGAAAAAGCGTTTGGTATCCAAATCAAACCCATAACTGCAAAATCGAATTTCGGCAATTATTCGGCATCAGAAAGAATGAAAGCAAGTTTTGAAAGTTTTGAAGATGAATTTGGCGGTAAAGTTTTTATCATTTTCAGTCTTGATGGAGAAATAGCGAACAAAAACATTTTACAAGAAATTGAGAACGAGATAAGCAGACTTCAAAAAACAAACTACAACATCAAAACATAACCGTTCATCGCCAAATCACCGAAATCATCGTAGCTTATCCAAATATAACCGCCGTTACCCCATTCGCGTCCGGAAGAATTTAGAAGTTCGACGGCTTTGCGTTCATCGTCGTAACCGACGACGACGAGATATTTTGTGCCGATAAAATTTTTATCGCCGTTTCTGTAATTCCAAAATTTAGTTTGTTGCAGCGTTTGAAAATCTTGCGTGATTCGCAACTCCACCGTAATCGGATGTCCGCGCATAATAGCTTTACGCAAATCATAAATTTTTTGTTGCGGATTGGTCGTTGATTGAAAGAGCTGCATGAAATTTTTTATTTTATATTTCATCGCAGAATTAACGCCGGGCGTGATACTTGGCGAATCGAAAGGAAAAATGGAAGCTGAAACAGTACCGGTGTTTGCCAAAAAAGATAAATCTTCTTCAATGTTACCTGAATTAACATTTAAACTCAAATAATCCGGTGAAAGATTGTCTTTATAATTACTGTTCAAATTGGCATAATACTCAAAGCAAGCCGCCAACGCATATTCACCGGAATGTTTGATGTTATTGTTTTTTCGCGGCGGCATCATGTATGATTTCAAACTTTGCTCTGCCAAAATATCTTTTGCAGACGAGCCTACGCCTTCAACGATTTTCAGGTATTGCTCCAACTTTTCCGTGCTTCTGATACCGAAAGCACTGCGTGTAGTATAAGTCGGTGGCGGTGTCGTATCCGTTTGCGCCGTTACAAATCCGGCGGACAAAACAAATGCGCTAATAAAAAAAAAAGATTTCATCATTATAAATAGATTTTTCAAAAAACGCCGAAGTACGTGGTTTAATTGCATCGGGAAATAAAGACAATTAAGAATTAAGAATTATCTACCTTTACATCATAAATTTTCAACCATGACAGTTAATGAGCATTTTAAATCCGGTTTTGTGAACATCATTGGCAGACCGAATGTCGGTAAATCAACTTTGATGAATGCGCTTGTCGGAGAAAATATGAGTATCGTGACGCACAAACCGCAAACGACGCGTCATCGGATTTTCGGCGTTTTGAGCGGCGAAGATTTTCAAATCGTTTTCAGCGATACACCCGGTTATGTGCGCGAGCCGGCATATAAAATGCACGAAGCTATGAATGATTATATTGCTCAAAGTTTTGAAGATGCAGACGTGATGTTGTTTGTGACCGTGCCGGGCGAAATTTTTCCGGCAGATGATTCATTTATTAAACGTTTGCAAGAAGCCGAATGCCCGAAAATTTTGCTCATCAATAAAACCGATATGTTCAATGAAACGCAAATTTTTGAGCAAGAAAAATTGATGCGTGAATTGGCAACTTTTGCTTATGTTTTTAAAATTTCGGCACTCAAAGAACGCGGATTTGGATATTTACTCGATGCTTTAAAAGAAAAACTACCTTTAGGTCCGCCTTATTATCCGGAAGATCAACTCACAGACCGAACGGAAAGGTTTTTTGTCGGAGAAATTATCAGAGAAAAAATTTTATTAAACTACCGAGAAGAAATTCCTTATGCAGCTGAAGTGAACGTAGATGGTTTTAAAGATGCGACAACTAAAGTTGGTGAAGCCATTGCGCGCATTTCTGCCACTATTTATATAGCCCGAGAAACGCAAAAAATGATTTGATTGGGTAAAGATGGCAGCGCGATTAAAAAATTAGGTATGGATGCACGGGTAGCGATTGAAAAATTTTTAGAAAAAAAAGTACATTTAGAATTAACGGTAAAAGTGCGCGACAATTGGCGCGATGATGATAAATCGTTGAAATATTTTGGCTATAAATAATGGACAATGGACAATGGACAATGGACAACAGACAACGGACAGCAGATAATGGACAGTAGACAATGGACAAAAGAAAAAAAATCAAAATCTTTTTTGAAATCTTTTTTAATAAAACAAAAATGTGTGAAGAGATTTATTTTCTTCACGCATTTTTATTTTTTTAACTTTCCATTGTCCGTTTCTGTATTCATTGTCCGTTGTCTGTTGTCTATTGTCCATTATCCATTTTCATTGCATTCACCATACTGCTCCAAGAAAAACGTTTTTTTTCATCAGCAACACCTTCTACGAAAAAATTTCTATCTGTTTTATAAAATCGAATTAATGCTTGAGCAATCGCGTTTGGTGTCGGTTCAACTACAAAGCCGACTTTACCGTTTGGTACAATTTCCGAAAGTCCACCAACATTTGTTACAATCATCGGCGTTTCAAAATGATATGCCATTTGCGAAATACCGCTTTGCGTTGCCGTCCTGTACGGTTGAACAACGACATCGGCAGCACCGAAATAATATTTTACATTATCAGAGGGAATAAAATCGGATTTTATAATCACATTTTCGGCGAGTTGATGGACAGAAATGTAATCTCGATAAGTTTGTTCATCTTCATAAAATTCACCTGCCACCAAAAGCGTTAGGTTTAACGTGCGCACTTCCGGATGCGTCATAGCTTCCAACAAAATATCTAATCCTTTATACTTCCTGACAAAACCGAAAAATAAAATGTATTTTTTATTTGGCAACAAGTTAAGATGTTGCAATGCCGCACCGCGCAAAATTTTCTCGCCGTAAGTATCATAAATCGGATGAGGTATGTAAACAACTTTTTTTTTTGTAAATAAAGCCATTTCTTTTTCTACCGACCGACTCATGACAACGAAACTATCACACGCATTCGCGAAATACTGCGCCAAAAATTTATCGCCGAAACGTTTCTCATGCGGAATGATGTTATCTATCAATCCGACAATCGACACATTCGGCAATTTTTTTTTCACGCGCCGTAAAATCGTACCGGTACTTGGCGACATAAACGGCAACCAAAATCGGCACACGATAATATCGGGTTGAAAAGTAATTATTTTTCGAGCCGTATTGAACCAAGAAAAAGGCTGAATAGAGTTAATTGTCGTGTGAATTTTTAAATCCTTCGGTGGTGCATCGTCGGAAAATTGCGTTTTACCCGGAAATAAAAATGCGGGGTACTGCAAGCTGAATGAAAAAATTTCAACGTCATCACCGGCTTCTTGAAATGCTTGCGCTAAACGTTCACCCGATGCGGCAATGCCGCCGCGCAAAGGATAAGCGGGAGATATGATTACAATTTTTTTCAAAGAAGTTAGTTTCTAAAATCAGAGTTCTTCATTCGTTGAATTGGTGTATCGTTTTCCCGACAATATAATCGGGTATGGGAATGATATATTTGCCTCATCAAAACGTGCCTTAATACTTTCCAGCAAATCACAATACATTACAAATCCATCCGGAGCATTATACGCCCAAGCATAACCGCGCAATATCAAAGCAAAATCTGTAATTCGGATGACACGTACCGTGACTTTGCTTGTATTTTCTGCTATTTGTTCCAACGTGCGTTTATCGTAAAAAAAACGATGCGCACCGATTTCCTCCACCATAATTTGTTTAGCCCGTTCTGAATCGGCATCTAAAGCAACGCCTATTTCTACAAATTTGCAGACCGAATCATCTTCATAATTCGCGTTCACAATAATTTCGCTCGCCATCACAGAATTAGGAATGATAACGCGCCGGTTTTCAAAATCTCGAATAACGGTGTGTCTTAATGTTATATCTTCGACAATGCCGTTGTACAAATCTTTTATCCGCAAACGGTCGCCGACACGAAACGGTTTAAACATCACTAAAAAAATGCCACTCACGATATTACTGAATGCTTGCTGCGATGCCAAACCGATAATAGCTGCTAAAATTCCGGCACCTGCCAATAATGAACTCGCAACCGATCGCAACGGCGAATATTCTCGAATCGCAATAATAAAACCGATGGTATAAATAATAGCCGCTAACGCATTGCCTAAAAATTTATAGTTAGTCAACTCGTTCTCATTCGTCGCACTGCGTTTCAACATAAAATGACTGAAAGCGCGAATCGCAATGCGTTCAATAATTATTGTAAAAATTATGATGGCAATAAGAATACTTAGATTTTCTATGCGATCCGGTATTAAGTGGCGTATATAATTCATTTTGGATTTTAGATTTTAGATTTTAAATCTAAAATTTGTATTCGGTGACAAAATTACAACTTTACGATAAAGAATAAGAAACCCATTAATCATCACCTTTTTTATCTTTAGGAAGCGTGAATTTTTTCGGAAAAGGTTTATCGCCTTTTGCGGCATACCAAATTATTCTATTGAGCAAATCATCGTCGCCACCGTCTATGTGTTCAAATTCCGGATTTTGCGACAGTTCGGCATACTTTTTTTCGAGACTGTTTTTTATCAATGCCGTTGATTTATTCATTTCGTCTAAAGGAATAATATTCGGCAATGTTTGATACGGTTTTAAATCGGTTTTATCCGTAAAACAATCAAACATCGGCGAAGCAGTTGCATCCATAATATTCATCGGCGGGATACCAAGAATCTGCTCAATCGTGCGCAACATACTGAGTTGATTGTAATTGGTTGTGATAAGTTTGCCGGTTTGTTTACTATACGGACTAATCACTAAACCCGTTGTGCGATAAGCTGAAATATGATCCCAACCAGATTGCGTATCGTCTTCGGTGACGAATACCGCAGTCGTTGACCAAAAACGCGAGTGCGAGAGTGCTTCGATAATTCTGCCCAATGCTAAATCATTGTCGGCAATCAT
>JAYTNA010000180.1:0-2303 GCA_043748865.1 Saprospiraceae bacterium | reverse complement strand
TTTGGAATTTAAAAATACTTTGTCGTCCCGTTTCGCAGTAAGTTTAATAAACACACAAGGACAAACGCTGCATCAACAAAACGCTCTGAGTTCCGAAACGTCATCTTTAGACATGCAAGATGTGCCTGCCGGCGTTTACTGGTTGCAAGTTGTGAGTGAAAAAGAAAAATGGATAAGAAAAATCGTAAAATTTTAATATCGGTTAATTAGTTGATTGGTTAATTGGTTCATGAGTTAGTTGATTGGTACGTGGTAAGTATTATTACCAATTAACTAACTAACCACCCAATTAACCAATCAACCAACCAAATAATTGAATGGCAAGAATACTCGGTATTGATTACGGCACGAAACGCATTGGTATTGCAACGACAGATCCATTGCAAATTATTTCGAGTGCTTTGGATACAGTGTCACCGGAAAAGTTTTTCGATTTTATTGCCGGTTATTTATCTGAAGAAGAAGTTGAAGCTATTGTTGTCGGAGAACCGAAAAAATTAAATAATACAGACGCAGATATTATGCCGCACATAAAAAAATTTGTTGAAACGCTCACTGAAAAATACCCGAACATTCCCGTACATTTTCAAGATGAACGCTTTACCAGTAAAGAAGCACAACGTGTCATTTTGGCTTCCGGCATAAAAAAAATGAAAAGACGCGATAAATCTTTGACCGATAAAGTCAGTGCTTCTCTGATTTTAAAAGATTGGATGATTAGTTCCGGCAAATGGAAAGTTTAAAAATTAAAAATCTAACACCCGGATTTTTACAAACTCGCTCGGTAAATTTAAACTTTGCAGGGCTTGTTTAATGGCAATTGCTTTTTTATTCGCGGAACTTTGATCGTTGAAAATTAATTCATAATAAACGCAATAGCCTTTTGTTGTCGCATTCTCTGTACACTTAAGAGAAATACAATTGGCAATCAGTCCGAAAGCTTTTAATTTTATGATACGATTACGTGCTTCATCAAAAGTTTCGCAAATTTGATCTTGGACAACAAATTTTCTGCCGTGCACACCGGCTCGCGCGCAATCGTAAGTTAAATAACCTTCTGACGGCGAATACACGTATAAACCTACTTCCGTTTTATCATCAGATGAAGTCACTGCATAATCCGAAACCCGTGTTCGTACCGGAATAGCATCTTTCGGGTTAATAATTTTATCGGTAGGTTCAGGTTGATAATCGCCTAATTTTTTTTCTAATTCTTGATAATGTTTTATTTCGCCGCCCTCTACATATTGCATCGGACGTTGTGTCCACTGTTTGAAAAACAAACCGCTTAAAGCCAAGACAGATACACCGCAAATAATCGCTTGTGTCATATACGAGCGACGAAAACGATCAAGGTTGACAGGAATTGAGTTTTTTAAACCGACCATCGCCGGATTATCAGAAAATTTTAAAGAGCGGCGATGGTGCGTAAACAATTCTTCTCTGGCAGGTGTAATCAATAAATTGACGTGTTCATCACTATTTACAGACGCTAAACCGAAGCCGAAATGTACACATTGATTGCGCAGTTCTAAAAATTCTGTGTCATCATTGCTTGCAAAAACATCATTACTGAGTGCTATCCACTGTTCGTCAGCATGATATTGCTTAAATTGTTCAACGGCGGGAATATATCTGTATCGAATAAAAGGATGCGCAATATAATAACACAAGCCGGAAAGTACCGCAAACAAGGATACTAAAACAATGACGCTTCCCGTCCAACCTGTTTGAAAAATGGTAATGATATTCGCACGCCAAAGTATTGACATCACAACAACAGTCAAAATACTTCCGGCTGCCATAGCATCCCAAGTGAGTTGATTTGTTTGGATCGTATATTTTACTTCATTAGCAGTTGCAGCAGATGTTGCTTCAAAAGTGGCAACAAAAGGTGCGCCGTCTTCTTTCGGAAATTCTAAATAGCCGTCAACAATAATGCCGTTGGGGTGCATTCTATCTGTGTTAACGATTGTTTCACCGGTTCGCGGACGAAATTTATAATAGCTTTTCATAAACGCGAGCATGGCGCGTTTAATCGTGGCTTCACTAATAGGTTCTGTGTTTATGAGACTCATTGCTGTTAAAGTTTAGACAGGTCACCACCTATCACTACGTGAACGTTTGCAAAACAATATAATGTTCGTTTACGAAAAACGAAACAAAAAAGTTTTTGCAATGAGTTTTCTCTGAGTATGTTACTTTGTATAAGTTAGAGTTTTGAAAACGCTTGCAAATTAAGGTGTTAATTGGAATTAACAAAATTTTTTTTCGTAGAGACGCGATGCATTGCGTCTCTACAC
>JAYTNA010000179.1:0-2355 GCA_043748865.1 Saprospiraceae bacterium | reverse complement strand
TGGACAGAAAACAAAACCCATAAAATCAAAACGAATTTCTTCATTTTTAAACCTTTATTTGCGTCTTGCAACGCTTTGATGTTACAAAGGTGAGATAGTTTCATAAGCCAAACAATTACATTTTTAAGAGTTTCTCAATTATTTTTTTTTATAAACGCAATGATAATCAGTTAATTAGCGTTATATTTCCCATAAAATTGTTATTTTTGTGCGATATTTTAATTAAATAATTTTTTGAAAATAATTTTGATAGCGCATTTTTTCACATTTAAAAGGCAAATTTAAATTATATGTACAATACTTCTCTCTCCGACCTATTCAAACATCTTAATAAAACCGACCGCAAACAATTAAAAAAAATGGTGCGCTCGCCTTTTTACAATCAACGCGAAGATGTTATCGCATTGTTTGATTACTTAGACGCACATATTGATAAAGGCGCCCTGTTGCTGCAAAAAGAAAAAGTTTTTGCCGAAATTTATCCCGGCAAAAAATTTGATGTGGATACACTCTACTATACCATGTCTTTTTTAACGCAAATCATTCAAAAGTATTTGACGATTTCGGAATTAGAAGAACATGCCACCGACGCACAACTTTATCTGTACAAAGCCTTATTGAAACGCGGTGCAGAAAAAGCAGCAGATAAAACGCTGTCTGATGCCAAAAGCTTTTTAGAAAAACAAAAATTGCGGAATGCTGAATACCATTATCAGCATTATAAAATTGGTTATGAAGAACTAAATGCAGCGAGTAAACGTAAAAGAGGGATTAATTTAGATTTACAAAAACTGTCTGATAGTTTTACTTGTTTCGTCTTATCCCAATCACTAAAACTTGGGTATAATTTTTTATCTCAACAAAAAGTTTCGAAAGAAATAATTGACTTCCCATTGATTTTTCCTTTAGTTGAACTATCAAAAAAATCGAAAGTAGCTTCAGTGAAAATGCAACTCAATGCTTATAAAGTGAGTGAAAATAATATTAATGAACAAGAAGATTTTTTTAAATTATTAAAGAGTGAAATTATTGATAGAACAGATCAATTTAGCGATGAGGAGTTAAGGGATTGCTTGTTGGTAGCGATTAATTATTCAATTTCTAAACAAAACCAAGGCGACTTAGATTTTGTTAAAGAAGCCATGTTTTTACATCGTTTCGGTTTAGATAAAAGGTTCATGATAGAGGACGGTGTTTTGTCTCCTTATTATTATAGAAATGCAACGATGTTAGCTTTAAAAATTAATGAATTTGAGTGGGCAGAAAAATTTTTACACGATTTTAAACAATATTTACCGTCAAACGAACGCGAACATATTTTTAAATATAATTTAGCTATTTTTAATTTTAGGAAAAAAAATTACGATACTGCAATGAATTTATTGCAGGAAGTGAATTTTAAAGAAGCTCTTTTAAATTTAGATGTACGTCGTTTACTGGCGCGAACATATTACGAATTGAATGAAATGTCTTCTTTATTTTCTTTGATTGAAAATTCAAAAGTTTATTTGCACCGACAAAAAGAAATTAGTTATGGTAAAGAATCGTACAGTAATTTTTTCAAATTTTTAGATAAAATTTTAAAAACGAATTTGAAAAATGCGGCGGATAAAGAAAAGATACGCTTAGAAATTGTAGATACAAAGCTTTTGGCGGAACGCGATTGGTTGGCGGGATTGGTTAGTTAAAAGTTGAAAACGATTAAAAATTAAACGCTTTCATGTAGGAAAGATCGCGACCTGCCCTACATGAAAGCGTTTAATTTTTAATTCGGTGTTGTCGCCGGTATTTTATTTACTATCTTTTTTTTCTTGTGTTTCATCGCGCTTTTTTTGTGCTTTTTGTGTTTCTTTTTGGCATGCTTTTTTTTATTATGAACACCTTTGTGCACTTTCGGTCGCGCGACTTTTGATTTGGGTGTTGCACCGATTGTTGTTGCGGGTGCGGGTGCGGTTGTGGTCGTTGGCACAGGCACTATTTGCGCATGTACCAAAGTTAGAACCGAAAAAATTAATAAAACAGATACATAGAATTTTCTCATTGTAGTTTTCAAAATTTAAAATTGGTGAAAAAAATATTTGATTGAGCAATTTGAAGCAAATTTCCGGAATAAAAAAATTTTTATTTAAAATTTTTGTTGAAAATCCTCAAAATTGATAAATATACATCTTTACTGTTACTTTTGCGTTAATAAAATAAGCAACAGTTTTTAGTAATTGAAATTTGACATTGCGAACTTTGCGTAAATCTTTTTGGACTTTGCGTTAAAAATTACTGTAAGGAACGCAAAGATTTATGCAAAGTTCGCAACGTTTAACTTTGATATTTATCATCGAAATCATTATGGTTAAAGAT
>JAYTNA010000178.1:0-8615 GCA_043748865.1 Saprospiraceae bacterium | reverse complement strand
ATATTATTCTTACCGGTCCGAAAAAAATTACCGATGTACCACAATATTTGAAATTTTTCGATGTCGCTATTTTGCCTTCGCTGCTCAATAAGATGTCGCTCTCTGTATATCCGCTCAAAATCAATGAATATCTCGCCGCCGGCAAATCCATTATCGCCACCAATTTCAGCGAAGATATTCGCAGTTTCAGCGATGTTATTTGGATTGCCGATAATCATGCGCATTTCAATCAACTCATTGATTTAGCAGTGAACGATTATTCGGAAAATTTGGTAAGAAAACGTATGGCAGTAGCAGAAAAAAATACTTGGGGTGATCGCGCCCGTGAATTTTGGGAAATTATAGCACAACATGAAGGAAAGAAAAAATATTTTGGGCAGGTAACTGTTTAGTCGGTTAGTCTATTAGTCGGTTAGTTAAAAAGTCTTGATTAACCGACTAATAGACTAACCGACTAACCGACTAATAATTATGGGAATAAAAGACACAATAAAATCGAGTCCGGTTATAAAAAATATAGCCATGTGGACGCTGCAACCGACCGGCGAGTATCGTCCGCGTTGGTGGGTGCGCAATATTTTAAATCCAATGGTGCATCAAGTAAGTTCAGGTGCAGTGATTCGAAAAAGGATTCGCTTAGATGTTTTTCCGTATAAGAAATTTGTTGTCGGCGATGGTTGCATTATCGAAGATTTTACGCTTATAGCTAACGCAGTAGGCGATGTTGTAATGGGGAAAAAAGTATTGATTGGTGCCGGTTCAAAAATTACCGGACCGGTGACTTTCGGCAATGATATTTTATTGGCTCAAAATGTGGTGATGAGTGGTTTAAATCATGATTTTGAAGATGTTACGCGTCCGGTTGTTCAACAAGGATTTTCTGTCAAAGAAATCAAAATTGATGACGGCGTTTGGATAGGTGCAAGCGCGATTATTACTGCCGGCGTTCATATTGGAAAAAATGCGGTAGTAGGTGCAGGTTCTGTTGTTACGAAAGATGTTCCGGCATACAGTGTCGTTGTCGGAAATCCGGCGAGAATTGTAAAACAATATGACTTTGAGCTAAAGGAATGGATAAAGGTTAGTCAGTTAGTCGGTTAGTCAGTTGGTCGGTTAGTCAGTTAGTTAAAATGTTTTGACTAACCGACCAACTAACTAACCTACTAAAATCATTTTAAAACTTTTATAAATCAAAACTATATGAACTTTATTAACGAGAAGTACAACAATTTGGCGGAAATGGCTAAGGCTAATAAAAACGCTTATAAATCGGCTGAACCATATCCGAGTATTTCTTTCAAAAATTTCTTCGACGAACAAATGTTGAATGAAGTATTGGAGGAATTTGAAGACCTTGATAAAGGAGCGACACTTAAATTCGAAACCCCGAACGAAATTAAATTGGCATCGAAAGGCGAACAACGTTTCGGTCCGAAAACAAAAGCGTTTGTGCATTATCTTAATTCTGAACCGTTTTTAGAATTTTTACAAGTGCTGACCGGCATTGAAGAAACTTTGATTCCGGATCCTTTTTTTGAAGGTGGTGGTTTTCATCAAACAAAAGCCGGCGGATTTTTAAAAATTCATGCCGATTTCAATAAACATAAACTCACAAAACTCGATCGCCGTTTAAACATCCTTATTTATTTAAACAAAGATTGGAAAGACGAATACGGCGGACATTTTGAAATGTGGGATAAAGAAATGACGCGCTGCGTGAAAAAATTTGCACCTGAATTTAATACTTTGGCAATGTTCAACACCACCGATTTTACTTATCATGGTTTACCAAATCCGTTGACTTGTCCGCCCGATAGATCGCGCAAGTCCATCGCCTTATATTATTACAGCAACGGTCGCCCGTCCATTGAAGTAAATAATGGCTTGGAAGATCACAATACGCTTTTCGTAGCGCGTAAAACTGCGGAAGATGAATCAATGCGTGCTTTTAATAAAAAACAAGGCATGAAAGAAATCGTAAAAGATTTGACACCACCGATGGTATTTCGTTTGGCAAAAAAAGTTTTGAAATAGTTGTTGGACGAGGGACAATAGACGATGGACAATAGAAAATAAAAAAATATCCATTTTCCATCGTCCATTTTCCATCGTCCATTTTCCATTATCAATCATGAAAAAAAATCAACGTCCATTTATTCTTTCTACTAAAGAAAAAATTATTGAAACAATCGGCATCATTGTCTTCGCGAGTGTGTTGATTGGTTCTGCATTGAAATTGTTGTTTTTATAGTCGGTTAGTCTATTAGTCGGTTAGTCGGTTAGTCAAATATTTCAGACTAACCGACTAACCGACTAACCGACTAACCGACTAACCGACTAAAGAATATGAATTGGCTCAGTAATCAAATAATGGTTCAAAAACTCAATAACCCGATCGGCATTTTAATAATGGTGTCATTAGGTTTGCTGATGGGTTTTACAATAACGTTTGTAGGTTTAGCACCTACTACCCTACTCGTTGCCGGGTTGGTCTGCATACCGATTATATTAGCGTGTATGTTTTATCACCAATTCGGTATCACGTTTACTTTGATTGTAGCATTTTTAGTACAATATATTGGAAAATATACGGAAGCACCCGTAGGTACATCACTCGATGCACTATTAGTGTTGATGATGACCGGCATTTTTATCTCCCAAATTGTAAAAAAAGATTGGTCGTTTGTTAAAGACCCTATTGCCGTGTGGCTCATTATTTGGGTCTACTACAATATTTTTCAAGTATTGAATCCTTCACAAGATGTAAAAATTGCTTGGCTGTTTACTGTCAGAAGTTTAGCCATCTTAAATTTATTATTTTTTATTGCTTGCTATGCTTTCAATTCTTTGAAGCGAATCAAATGGATGCTCCATTTTATAATTACATTGGCTTTAATTACTGCTCTTTACGGTTTTAAGCAGGAATTTTTCGGCTTCACATCCACCGAAAAAGCATGGCTTTATGCTGATCCGGAACGCTTTCAACTTTTTTTTCAATGGGGACGCATGCGTTTGTTTTCGTTGTTTAACGACGCGATGACATTCGGCATCATGATGGCTTACATGGGCGTTTTTTGTTTGATTTATGCTACTGCACCGATGAAAAACCTAAGTCGCATTTTTTTAATCGGAGCAGCACTCGTCATGTTTTGGGTATCTGCTTATACGGGTACGCGTACTTGTTTTGTACTTATTCCGATTGGTTTTGCATTTTATGCAGCTATGACTTTAACAAGACAGGTACTGTTCGGCACAGTCATTTTTATTTTGTTGGGGCTGGGTTTAGTTTTAAAATCTACTTCAAACGCAGTCGTGTATCGCATCCAATCCGCATTTAAACCCAGTCAAGATGCTTCCGTCCAAATTCGATATTACAATCAGCAACGTATCCGTCCGCTGATTTATTCGCATCCAATAGGTTTTGGTCCGGGAAGCACCGGGTTATGGGCGCGTCGTTTTACGCCGGACAGTTATTTAGCAAAATTTGCGCACGACAGTTATTATGTCCGCCTCGCTGTTGAAGAAGGTATAATTGGCCTGGCATTGTATATGGCACTTTTATTTGTTGTACTGCGACGCGCTTTATATTTTTATGTCCGCGTGAAAGACCCGACGATAAAAGTTTTATATCTCGCTTTAATGACCTCATTGTTTATGCTCGCAGTGGCAAATTATCCGCAAGAAGCAATTGTACAGTTGCCAACGAGCTTAGTCGTTTACGTTTTTTTTGCAGCAATTGTTCGATTAAAAGATTTTGATGCGCACTATGTCCGAATGATGAATGATAAATGATGTCAAAAAAATTCATCATTCATCATTCATCATTTAATTATCTATCTTTACACCACTTTAACTAATATTAACCGAAACATAGCAAAATCAATCAAAATGTTGAAAGCCATAATCGTAGAGGACGAAAAACCCGGACGAGAAAATCTTCAAAATATGCTTAAACAATACTGCCCGAATGTGGAGGTAATTGCGTTTGCAGAAGATATTGAAAGTGCCTATCAATTATTGAAAGAACCGAGTAAACAGCCCGATATTGCTTTTTTGGATATTAATCTTCCGGACGGCATTGTATTTCAACTTTTCAATAAACTTGATGTTATTAATTTTGATCCGATTATTGTTACGGCTTACGAAAAATATGCTATTAAGGCGTATGATTTCGGTAGTTTGGGTTACATCTTAAAACCGATTGATGCCGATAAATTAAAAGAAGCAGTAGATCGCGCTGATTCATTAAGAAAAAAATACCTCGTAAAAAATAGAAACCCGTCGGAAGAAAATAGAAAGCGCGTGAAAGTTGTTGAGGAATATATGAGTAAGCAAAATAATTTCGGGAAAATAAGTATTTCTGCAATGGACGGCTATCACTTTGTGAATATAACAGACATTATAAGATTGGAAGGTGATGATAATTATACGCATATTTTTACGGCAACGGATAAACTTACTGCAGCAAAAACAATAAAATCTTTTGATGAAATTTTAACGGGTTCAAATTTTTTTAGAGTTCATAAAACACATTTAATCAACTTGAATTACATGGTAAAATTTTTGAAAACCAAAAGTTTTGTCGTTATGAAAGATGGAAGAGAAATTGAAGTGTCGCGTCGCCGTCGCCCTGTTTTTTTAGAACTCATGAAAAAATTGCGCATCGATGCACCTGATTAGATATCGAATAACGGAAAATGGAAAGTAAAAAATATTTTTCATTTTTTACTAGTTTTAAAAATATTTTTTTATTTTCAGGCGATAATAAAAAAATATTTGGCTCTTTTAAAAAAATGTTGTAATTTCGCACACATACAATTTTTTAAAAGAGAAAACCATGACAATAAAAAATTTTTTAGCGAGAAGAAAGTACCAAAACATAAATTTAACGAATTTTACACACTTTACTATGGTTGACAAAAAAGCCGGAGGCGCATCAATCCTCTCAGATTTAAAAGTCGAACTACAGAACAAAGTTTTAAACACCGATGAATCATCCGCTATTTACGGTGGCAAAAAATCTGAGTTTGATAATTTCAGTTTCAATGGTTGCGGAGGCATGATTCCTCAATAATAATTTTTTCCGGTACTTATAATAAATAGTTTTTTATAGTACAAAAGGGAACACGATAGCAATGCTATTTTGTTCCCTTTTGTGCGTGTTTAAAAGTAAAAAAAAAGGGGATTGCATTGAAAAGCAACCACTACTTGAAAAAAATATACCGCAAAATAAATAAATATAAATTAAAACATAATAGCTCATACATATTTAGTTAAAAGTAAATATTTTTGGTTCAGTTTTCTCATAGTATGTTTGTTTTGTTCCTGCACCCAACCCTTAAGTCGGTGCAGGATTTTTTTATTTATACTATCAATTGATAGTAAACCGCTCATAGCTGACAGCTTGAAATCATATAACGATAATAAATCTTCATATACCGTATTCTAATAAAAAAATACCGTATCCTAATCGTTTGCTACATTACCTAATTTCAATGTTTTGAGTTTTTAATTTCGTACAAAATCGCCTTAAATTTGTAATAAGTTTTCTCATAGTATGTTACTTTGTTGAGTTCCTGCTTATCGTTTTTATGATAAGCAGGGATTTTTTTTTGTAGTATACGGATCGGTAAACTGTAATAATTGCTTAATTTTTTAAGGAATTATCATCACAGTATTTATCAATGTTTTTTATTGTTCAAAAGTGTGCCAAATTCGTTTTGAAAAAATAAAAGCCAAAAAAATTGAAAAATTTTGATCCGAATCTTATTCCATAACAAATATTTTTTCCACTCCGATAAAAATATAATTTCAATTTTTATCTTTATTTTTTATTACAAATTTTTTCTAAATTCAATTAAAATGAAAAAAACTTTACTCTTTTTTATTGTGCTTACTTTTATTACACTTTCTGCCTCCGCTCAACGGAAACTGATTTATTGCGGTACATTGATTGACGGTGTGAGTAAGTCGGCGAGAAACAATGTGACAATTGTTGTTGAAAAAAATAAAATTGTACAAATCGCAGATAATATAATGCCGCCGCAATCAGGTGACGAAGTGATTGACCTATCAAAAAAAACTGTGATGCCGGGTTTGATTGATATGCACGTACATTTAGAAACTGAAACCAGTAAAGATGCACCTACAAAACGGATGAGTATGTCGGCGGCGGACATTGCTTTTGAAGCGGAAAAAAATGGCAGAACAAATTTGATGGCAGGTTTTACTACCGTTCGTGATTTGGGAGGTACCGGAGTTAATATTTCTCTGCGCAATGCCATCAATAAAGGCATTGTTGTCGGACCGCGCATTTTTACTTCGGGCAGAACAATTGCAACTACCGGCGGACACGGCGATCCGACAAACGGTTGGCGCGATGATATAAATTTTGCGCCACACGTTACTGACGGCGTTATTAACTCTCCGGATGAAGCGCGTCAAGCAATTCGTCAACGTTATAAAGATGGGACAGATTGGATAAAAATTACTGCAACGGGTGGCGTACTTTCTATTGCAAAAAGCAATAAGGCTCCTCAATTTCAAAAAGATGAATTGGACGCGCTCATTGCAACAGCAAAGGATTATGGTTTTAAAGTTGCAGCGCACGCGCACGGGGCGGAAGGTATTAAGCGCGCTTTACGTGCCGGTGTTACAACGATTGAACACGGCTCATTTCTCGATGATGAATGTATCGCACTTTTCAAAGAAAAAGGAGCATATTTAGTTCCGACAATTATTGCCGGAAAATCTGCTGCCGATTCTGCAAAAATACCGGGTTATTATCATCCATTGGTTGTTCCGAAAGCACTTGAAGTTGGCCCGCTCATTCAGAAATCTTTTGAACGCGCCTATAAAGCCGGTGTTAAAATTGCTTTCGGCACCGATGCCGGCGTTTATAAACACGGACTCAATGCCAAAGAATTTCAATACATGACTGAAGCCGGGATGCCGATTATGGAAGCTATTAAGTCTGCCACAATTGTAGCCGCCGAAGTTTTAGAGATGAAAGATCAACTCGGAAGCATCGAAGTCGGAAAATTAGCAGATATAATCGCTACCGAAGCCAATCCTCTGAATGATGTAACAACAATGATGAATGTGACTTTTGTGATGCGCGATGGCGTTGTATATAAAAAGTGAGGAAAATTGCCGGCGTAGAAGAACTCATCGAATTGATTGCAATTGATAAGACAAGCGGTTATAATATTTATGAAGTTCACCTATAAAAGACGTATTTATGTTAAAATAATTTTGGAGCCATTTCAGATTATTAAATAAAAATAAGTTTCAAAAAATTAGGTTTTCTCTCTAAAAGATTCTATTTTTGATTGACTTTAAACTTTCTTCTTTAATTTTTAAATAAACATCTTATTATGAGCGCAGAAAATCTTATTTACTTTTTACTTATTGGTGCCGTATCCGGTTGGCTTGCCGGTCAATTTTGGCAAGGTAGCGGTTTCGGATTACTTGGTAATATCGTTGCCGGTGTTATTGGCAGTTTTGTGGGTGGTTCTCTCGGTCATGCCTTACATATCGGCGACGGTAGTTTGCTGTGGACGATTCTGCTTTCGGCTGCGGGTGCTTGGTTGGTACTATTTGTTGCCAGTTTGATTAAGCGCGTATAAAGAAATGATGAATGATGAATGATGAATGAGGGATTTTTTAATTCATCATTCATTATTCATCATTCATCATTTCCTTATACGCCAAGTTCTAATTGATTTTTAACCAACCTATAATAAATACCTTTAAAAGAAGTGAGTTCAGTGTGCGTTCCCATTTCAACAATTTCACCGCGCTCGAGCACTACAATCATATCCGCGTTGCGGACGGTACTTAAACGGTGTGCGACTACGACAACCGTTTTGCCTGAAAAAAATTCTCCCAAATTATTTAAAATTTGCTTTTCATTTGTCGAGTCGAGTGCATTCGTAGCTTCGTCAAAAAAAATATAATCCGGATTTTTATAAACGGCACGCGCAATTAATAATCTTTGTTTTTGTCCCTGCGATAAACCGACGCCATCGGCTCCGATTTTTGTATTGTAGCTCAACGGCAACGATTCAACAAAAGATTGAATGTTAGCAACACGTACAGCTTGCAACAATTTCTTTTTGTCAACGCCGGTATCGCCGAGTGCGATATTATTGGCGATTGAATCGTGAAAAATAAAACCTTCTTGCATCACTACACCGCATTTATCCCGCCAAATACTCGGAACAATATTCGATAAATTGATTTCGCCTAAAATAATTCTTCCTTCGGTCGGCGCGTAAAAGTTCAGCAAAAGTTTCAATAAAGTTGTTTTACCGGAACCGCTTGAACCGACGACCGCCAAAGTTTTTCCCGCCGGTATTTTCAAATTAATGTTACGCAAAGCAAAGGGCGTATGTGCACCGCCGTATTGGAAAGATAAATTTTCGAGTTGTAAATCTTTGTTTTCTGGCAGGATAGCTAATTTATTAGCGCTGTCCGTATCTTCGTCATCCTTCTGATGAATTTCATTCAAACGTTCCAAAGCAATTTTTGCATCTTGTCCCATCTGAATAAGTTGTACGAATTGCTCCAAAGGCGAGTTGAGTTGTCCGATGATGTATTGCACTGAAAGCATT
>JAYTNA010000177.1:0-1103 GCA_043748865.1 Saprospiraceae bacterium | reverse complement strand
TAATTTACAAAGTTTTTTTTAATTTTTTGTTGAATTGTGTACTTTTACGTGCAGCAAAAAGAATTAAATGGATAAAAGAAATGAATCCTGAGATTTATTATTCATCATTTATCATTCATCATTCTTTATATTAATGTCTATCACTGTCTATATCGTTGCTTCGGGAATTTATATTGGTATTTTATTTTTGGTTGCATATCTGACCGAAAAGCAATCCGAACGCGGAAAAAGTTGGGTAGAGAATCCATATATTTATGCACTCTCATTAGCTGTATATTGTACGGCTTGGACTTTTTTCGGCAGTGCCGGCAAAGCCGTGAAATCCGGTATCGGTTTTTTGCCAATTTATTTGGGTCCGACAATTTTTGCACCGCTTTGGCTCATTGTTTTGCGTAAAATGATTTTAATTTCTAAAAATCAACGCATTACCTCTATCGCAGATTTTATTTCAAGCCGTTACGGAAAAAGTTCGAGTTTGGGTGTTTTAGTTTCACTTATTACAATCATCGGCATCGTTCCTTACATTTCTTTACAATTAAAAGCGATTGCCGATTGTTTCGATATTTTGGCCTCAAATATCACCGTTGCACAAAATCCGATTTTTTATTACAGTACAGCTTTTTATGTGGCATTAGCATTGGCGTTGTTTACAATTTTATTCGGCACGCGCAAATTAGAACCCAATGAACGACATGAAGGATTAGTTACTGCAATTGCTTTTGAATCTATCATAAAAATTGCAGCTTTTTTAATCGTAGGTATTTACGTAACTTTTTTTGTCTATCACGGTTTCGGCGATTTGATGGCAAAAGCAGCCTTGAATGAGCGTGCTTTAAAAGTGATTGACTCAGGTATATCTTCAAGTGAATGGTTTTGGTTGATGATTTTATCGTTTTGTGCTGTCATTTTATTGCCGCGACAATTCCACGTTGCTGTCGTTGAAAATTCCAATCCGGATTTTGTTGCTAAAGCGATGTGGTTATTTCCGCTCTACCTTTTAATCATTAATATTTTTGTACTACCGGTAACATTAGCCGGCATCATGCAATTTACGGACTCGATAAAACCGGACAGTTACGTTTTGCAATTACCGCTTTCTTTCG
>JAYTNA010000176.1:0-3033 GCA_043748865.1 Saprospiraceae bacterium | reverse complement strand
AATTCTCGCCGAAGTTTCAAAAGAAATTATGGGCAAGGATAAAAATTCATTTAAACTGCATCAAAAAAATATAGATAGTGTCTTATCAAGACACGCACTTGCACAAATAAAAATTTTCAATCAAAAGATTTTAGACCAATATGTTTCAAGAACTTGACGACAACTTAAAGGCAATGAATGCCGAAGTATTAAAAATACAAAATGCTGTAGTGCATATTAATCAATCTAAGGAAGCTGCTCAACAAGTGGTTCAAACTTCGAAGAATATGCAAACAGCATTTGGTTCTCATTTAGAAAATGTAACTAACTCTGTTGAAAGTATTTTAGAGCCGCATCAAAAATTAATAAAAGCAACGGAACAGCTTACTAAAACTATCAATGCAATTGACTTTCCTGCTCGGTTAACGCAACAAGAAAATGAAATTCAACTGCTGAAAAATACAATTTCCGAGTTAAACTTTCCTACTCGTTTTCGCCGGCAAGAAAATGAATTTCAGATGTTAAGAAACATCTTGTTTGTTTTAGGTGGACTAATTGTGTTTAGCACTTTCATAATAATATTGGTTTTAAAAAAGTAATTCAGTCGTAGTTTGTAGTAGTTACCCGCTCGTGCAAGTCTTCCAACTTGCACAAACTATCATCCGGTCTCACGACCGGAGAAAACAAAAATAAAAAAAGCGGTACCGAATGCACAACTCATTCGTTATCGCTTTTTTATTTTTCAAAATTCAAAACGAAAAGTGTTTCAAAAATATTTTTCGTTTCGTTTTCAAAAAAAATTTCTACGAGATTTTTTTTGAAATTATTTCAAGCGCGAAAAATTTTTTCAAAAAATTTTTCGCGCGATTTTTTTTTATTGGCGATAAATGTTTCTAAGTTCTAAAATCGAATTATCTTTATAAAACAGTGAAGTGGTTAGTGCCACTACCCGGTTGAAATTTTTGGCTCAAGAAATTTAAAAACATACACTAAATTCTAAATTTTGAATTATCTTTGGTTGCATAATGACCGGATTAGCTTTTCAAATCCTTCCTGAAGAAAAATTTTTACTCAAACATCTAAATTCCAACCGAATAATGTCAACACGTCGCGATTTTATAAGAAAAATGACAGCAGCCTCTGTGGTTTTGCCTTTCTTTAATGATTTGCCAACTTTAAAAATACAAAGTACTGAAGCACGACAATTGCGCGTAGCATTTTGTGGTTTGGGAAGTTATGCTAATCGCGTGGCTGAAGCCATGCAAATGTGTACCAATGCAAAAATTGTTGGTGCCATATCAGGCACGCCGGCGAAATTGGAAAATTGGCAAAAAAAATATGGTATCCCAAAAGAAAATTGTTATTCTTACGAAACTTTCGACGATTTAAAAAATAATCCGAACATTGATGTTGTGTATGTGACTTCGCCGAACGCTTTACACCATCCACATACGTTGCGGGTTGCAAAAGCCGGTAAACACGTAATTTGTGAAAAGCCCATGGCTGTAAATGTAAAAGAATGTAAAGAAATGATTGATGCCTGTAAAAATGCTAACGTGAAACTTTTAATTGGTTATCGTCTGCATTTTGAACCTTTCACAAAAGAATTGATTCGCATGCGCACTTCGGGAGAGCTCGGAAAAATACTTTTTGTGAATGCCACAATGGGTTTCAAAATCGGTGATCCGACTCAGTGGCGATTGAAAAAAGCATTGGCAGGTGGAGGTGCCATGATGGATGTTGGCGTGTATGCGATAAATGGTTCACGTTATGCGACGGGAGAGAATCCAATTTGGGTGACAGCACAAGAACAAAAAACCGATTTTATAAAATTCAAAGAGGTGGATGAAACAATCACTTGGCAAATGGGATTTCCGAGTGGTGTTATAGCAAATTGTGCGACAACTTATAATTTTAATGATTTCGATCGCTTGTATGTTGCAGGTGAGAAAGATATTTATGAGCTTTCTCCGGCTTTCGCTTACGGACCTTTCAAAGCAAAAACTTACAAAGGCAGTGTAAATCAGCCGGTAGTAACGCATCAGACTTATCAAATGACGGGCATGTCTGATATTATTTTAAACAATGCACCGCATCCAAATTGTGATGGTTATGAAGGTTTGAAAGATATGCAAATTGTTGAAGCCATTTTTAAATCCATTTCGAAAGGTGGAAAAAAAGTAAGAATTAATTATTGAAAATAAAGGTTTTTGAATTAGAGTAAACCTGCTCCGTCGCGTTTGTAATTTTTTGATAAGAATTTTGTTTGGGCAATTGTACGACTCGAGTGCCATCGGTATCGCCAATAATACGACGATTAGCAGATGGATTTTTCGAGCAAAAAGGTTGGACAAATGAGGACATGAACAAGTTCTGTTTTTCCGATTAAGGATATTTGTTTTTTTATTAAAAGGATTTATCTTTGTAAAAATAAAATTGTTTTTAAGGCTTAATTGCGATTTATCATGGAACAAATCATATTAGAAGTACCCGTCTATGCCGCTCAGAAGTTCAAAATACTTTCGGCTTCCGATAGGCATGTTCTGTTGGCACTCATCACAAATTTTTTAAAAAGCAGTAGCCCCACCGAAAAAAAACGGCTTAAAGCCAAAGTTAAATTGCTTAAAACCATGAGCGACATTGGGCAAAAAGCTGCTCAACGCGGATTAACCGACGAGATTCTCGAAAAACTGCTCAACGAGGAATAAAAATTATGGAGACCTATATTTTTATTTTTGATACTAACATGCTTATAAGTGCTGTCCTCCGTCCTGATTCTGTTCCTGCTCAAGCCTTTCGTAAAGGATTATTATTAGGCGATGTGGTTTGCTCTGACGAAACCCTTGAAGAATTTAGAACCGTTATAGAACGTTCCAAATTCGATAAATTCGTAACGCATGAAGAGCGGCAAAGATTTTTTAATAACTACGTTGACGCAGCTATTAATATCAAAACCCCGCCGTTAAGCGTTCCTACATGTCGCGACCCAAAAGATGACAAATATTTAGCGCTATCTTTATCCGCACAAGCGCATTACATCATTACAGGTGACGA
>JAYTNA010000175.1:0-2523 GCA_043748865.1 Saprospiraceae bacterium | reverse complement strand
GTAAGTATTCAAACCTTCTTCACTTACGACATGAACTTCCGGACGAAAATAAAACGTGACATGCGGATTGATATACAAAATGGATTTACCACTTTCAGTAATACACGGTGCAAATGCAAATCCGTTGGAGCCGGTGAGAATTTCGTCGTGGTCGCCGGTCGCCGGTTGCCGGTTAATGGTTTTAAAATTTTCAATTGGTAGATCAATCGCACCGATGCCTGTTTGGTTGCCGTAAACATATTTCAAATCGGCGGTAGTCAAATCGGCTGTGTTGATAGCACCGATACTGCCGTCCGTCCAAAGTAATTGAAACCAAGGTTCAAAATGTTTGAGTAGAGCCGGTTTTATTTCCGGATGTTTGTAAAGATAAAAATTAATCGCATCTGCTTGCGCGTCGAGTAATTTTTTTAACCAATGCGGCGCGTTTTTATAATCTGCAATAGCATCAGTAGAGTCAATAATCATTCGGATTAATAAATCATCATAGAGCGATGCTTCACCTTTTATTTCCGAAAGTCTGCCAAGTTTTTCGATATAATTCATCTCAACGCGCTTGAAATCATCTTCGCATTGTGCATAAAGCAACCCAAAAACCGCATCGGCATCTGTTTTTCCATAAATATGCGGAATGCCCCAATTATCTCGAATGATATTGACTTGTCGCGCTTGTTTCGTCCAACGTTTGATATTTACTTTTTGAGCGACTTCCGGCGATTGCGCTAAAATAAAAAGCGGTAGAAAGAGAAAAGCAGTAAAAATTATTTTTTTCATTAGAAAAAGTTATTTGAAAATCCTTTGACCAAAGATAAAAAAAATATTTTTACTGCGGTATTTTTCAAAGTATATTTGTGAGAAACTACTTTATAATGTATACTATGAACGAAAAAACCTTAGTTAACTACTTTGCTTCTCTCAAGTATTTCTGCTGATGAAAACGGCTTATCGAAATAATTCTAAAGTGTCAATGTAGCATTAGTGAGATAAAAAAAATCCGCCACATCGTAAAGATGGGCGGATATTCTTACCGAACCAAACAATTTATAAGAAGAAAAATTTATCCTTCATCATTCACCAATTGTTTTCCCTTTTGATTGCCTTGAGAAGAAGAATCGGTTTGCGTACTTGAACTTGAAGAAGCTTTACTACCACTATTATTGCCTGACATAGGTGTTGAGCCGGCGATTTTAGATAACATTGAATCCGCTTCCATTTCCTCCGCCAACGTTTGTTTCAATAAAGAAGCGGCTTCATTTTCGCCTAATTTTGTAGCAAGTTCACTCAAGGCTTTGTAGGTTGCCATTTCGTAATGCTCCACTTTTCTTCCGGCAAGAATAATACCTGCATCGCGAACGATACCTTTTTCATTATCGTTCATAATTTCTTCAGCTTCCTTAACTAAACCATCCATAACAGGACAATCTTTCCCCTGCGCTTTTTCGCCGAGAGTGGTAAAAACTTTTTCTAAACGTGTAACGTGACCTTTAGTCACTTCGAGATGCCCTGTAAGTGCTTCAACTAACTTAGCATCTGTCGCATTTTTAATCATTTTCGGTATGGCTTTTACTAAGGTATTTTCTGCATAGTAAATGTCTTTAAGCCCTTCTACAAACAAAGTGTGTAAGCCTTTTGATACCTGAGTCGTTTTCTCGTCACCCGAGTGACTTTGCGGAGTGCCGTCTTGTGCGGCCTTATTCGTTGAACCGGTCATTTTTAAAATTTTAAAAAGTGTGAAAAAATAATAATTGTAAAAAAAGTATTTTGAAAATAATTAGCCTTAAATATTTTTAATTATTATAATTAAAGTATTAAGCCAGTTTTATTTTCATGAATAATTGTGAGTTGAGAAAATTAATTTACTTTTTCTCTTTTCCAAAAACGATGTTCGGCAATAGCTTCAATAAATTCTGTTGGCTCGGAATTGATTAAAACACCGCTTTGCGCATCTTTTTTATGAGTTTTTTCTTTAGCTGCTAAGGTTTTATGTAATAACATTTCTGCTTCTTCTTGAAATGCAATTGCTTTACAATGTTTATAAGCATCATTAATAAACTCAATAACAGCGGGTTCATTTTGTAATGCGTGAATACTTTTTTCTCCGCCGGGTATAAAAACTGCATCAAATAACACGGAAGCAGCAGTTAAAAAACTTTGATCCGCTTTAACAACTGTTCCATCTGACGCTGTAATAAATCCTAAATGCGGGGCAATTAATTTTGTTGATGCTCCCTGTGCTTCCAATGCTTTTTTCATAGAATCTAAAGAAGAAGCATCAACTCCTTCAGCAATAAGAATAGCTATTTTCCGCGTTTTAATTGTATTTTTTATCGTATTTGCCATACTCAAAGCTTTTGAACTTTGCAATTTCGGCGTAACTTTTATAGGCTTATATTTTTCCGGATCGCCGTCCGCCGGCATACTTAAATTCATTGGTTGTTCCGGTGCTTCCGGTACCGTAATACCTAATCCTTGTGCTACTTTTTCTGCCAACGTTTGATCTATTTGTGTCAACATACCTACAATACG